>NZ_OBDX01000097.1:0-1102 GCF_900215185.1 Pseudomonas sp. LAMO17WK12:I10
GCCCTGTATGGGACAATGCTGAGGAAAATGAGAGAGAGGCCGAGCCGGAGCGCGACTCCATGCCGTTACGGCAACAGGCAGAGGTTAAGCCGTTCTCTGATGAGAATGACCAGGCTTCTAGGCAACCCCGTATCAGAAGTAAACGGTCGCTGCCTCCCGCTCCATCCAATAATGTTCGAGAAGACGTACCCGCGCCATCCCGTCAATGGCATCATAATATTCCAGCAGCATCTCTACAGTCAGAACATTTTGATGTTGATCGTGGCATACGTTATGAGGCCGAGCCGGTGAGCGACGCCATGCCGTTACGGCCACAAACAGAGGTTGAGCCGTTCTCTGATAAGAATGACCAGGCTTCCGGGCAACCCCGTATCAGACGTACACGGGCGCTGCCTTCTGACACGACCGTTCAGGCCGCAGCCATAACTGGAAACCGTGCCAGCTATGGGTATCGGCGGATTAATAATGACATTAACTTTCAGGTTAAACTTGCCGGACTGTCTGATGATGTGATCATCAAGAATATACAGGAAAGAGCAAACCAGGCTCGGAAGGTGCGTTCTCTTCTAGCCAATGGGGAATATGATAAGGCAAAAGCGGTATTAGAGTTCAAAGTCTTTGAACGCCTTTCAGTCCTCGCACAGCGATATAGCCTTAGAAAAGCGGAGAAATACCGCAGCCTGCTCAATGGGATATGGAAGGCGTTGGGTGAGAGTAGAAGACAGTCCCCTGAGATAAAGACTCTAGTCGATAACATGAAACGTGCATTTTTACCTGAGCGCTCGGTTCCGCAGCCGTCAGAGGGAGATGCTACAACGACCCCGCTGGAGGAAGATACCGAACAGCAGACAACCGATGCGGTGAACGCGCTTAAGTCTGTTGAGGCACTGAATGCCCCCATCATGAACATGGGGCAGTTTATTGATGATCATATCAAGACTGCTATCGAGCAATATAATCGAGATCCCAAGCAATATGATCCTAACGGACGTATGTGGGGCGGTAAGTGGAAATCAGTGGATGCGCGGCGCTTCCCGGGATTAACGCCAGACACTCTAATCCGGGTAGATTTCGCTAGTAGGGGAACGCCTGGCAAAGATGA
>NZ_OBDX01000045.1:0-33089 GCF_900215185.1 Pseudomonas sp. LAMO17WK12:I10
CGCGAAATGGTTGCTACGAGGTGCTCGCAGCGGCGAAAAAATATGAAATAGACAGCAGATCTGATCGCATCTTGACCTGCTGCCCTTTTGGCATCGAGGATGAAGAATTAGCCAGTAAATATTGGGCTACTTCAGACCATCCTTAAGTCATAGGGTTGTAACTGTTGGTGAGATCGCTCACGAATTTAAAATAAGTGCTGAGTATAACTCTGCGTATGATGGCTTTTCTGGAATAGTGAAGTCGGTTCAAGAGGAGGCGTTCAAGTCGTATATGCATGGTACTTCAGAGGAATACTCGGTTGTACTTAGAAAGGAATTGACATCGTCAATAGTGAATTGTTTATGTCGGGACATAGTGTTGTTGGTGAGGGGGAATAGTCAGGGACTTGGCTACAGAACAAAGGGTAAGCTCGCTGAGGGGTTAAAAAACTACTATTTAGAGCTGTTTTAAGGAAGAAGGATGTGCAGCATTATGAAAGGCGTGGTGAGAAAATCATTAGCGGACTTTTTGAAGTGTTATCTGATACGAACTATAATAAAAATAACACTCTATTGCCTGCGGAGCTTCGTGGACGATCTGATGATAAAAGTCGTTTGGTAGTTGACTATATTGCTGGAATGATGGATGCATTTGCTGCGCAAGAGTATGAGAGATATTTTGGAAAGGGCTCTTTAGAAAAGATATTTGGTTGAAGGTATTTATCCGGCACGCTTTAAAGCGTGCCGTTTTTGTATAGCGCCATGCTGTCTCCTTTCATATGTTTTTACTGATTTTTATTAAATGGCTTGGCGTATCTTTTTCTTGCATTTTGTTTTTGCAATAGAAGTATCGCCATGGCACACTTCGGTATTATTCCGCTGTTTCATATATCTTTCCGTTGTAGCGGATTTTTTGATCCTTAAATTGCTTGACATACATCGCGGGCTTTCCTTGTTTAAAGCCGTTTTCACTGTTTCGTTGGCTTCTATTGTGGGTGCCCCCAGATGGTAGACGGCAATCTGGATCGCGTGGTCTCTGGCTGGGCAACCCGGCGTTGTCCATGCACCACAGCATTCCCCAAAACAGTGTTTTATGGTCAACCTTCAATCTTTCACTCAGGAGAAACACCTATGAGCATTACCCGCTACGGCACCGGCAGCACCGCCGGCGGTGGCCAACCCCGTCCTTTCGCCCGTGCCGTTGAGGCCGATGGTTGGTTGTATGTGTCCGGTCAGGTGCCGGCGCTGGATGGGGAAATCATCACGGGCGGCATCGTTGAGCAGACCCATCAGACGATGCGCAATGTGGTGGCGATTCTGGAGGAGGCGGGGTACGGCCTGGAGGATGTGGTGCGGGTTGGGGTGTGGCTGGAGGATCCGCGGGATTTCTGGAGTTTCAACAAGGTGTTCGGTGAGTACTTCAAGCCAGAGCATGCGCCGGCGCGGGCCTGTGTGCAGGCCAGCATGATGGTGGATTGCAAGGTTGAGATCGATTGCGTGGCTTATAAGAAGAAGTAGGACTGTAGGCCGCTGATCGCGAGCAAGCTCGCTTCTACAGGGGCGGGTTCGTTGTAGCCGCTGCCGAGCTTTGGCGAGGTAGCGATCGATCTGGGTGGCATTCCGACGAAGCGGGCGCGCGGTCTTGAGATCGTTGAAGGTCCTGCGGACCTTATCGCAGCCTCGCGGGCTCGGCAGCGGCTACAGAGGCGTGGCAAGTGTGAGTGCGCTGCACCATTTGAAGGGGATTGCTTTGACATGACCGAAGACACCATCAAGCGCCGGGCCAAGGGGCTGGACCGGGCGTTCGATATTCTCGATTTCCTCAAGGAGATCGGCCAGCCGTTGCGCCCCAACGATATCGCCAAGGGGATCGGCAGCCCCAAGTCCACGGTGTACGAGCTGGTGGCGTCCTTGCTGGAGCGGCGGGTTCTGGAGCCGGTGGGCCAGGACGGGCATGTGTACCTGGGGCGGCAGTTGTACTTCCTGGGGCAGGCCCATCTGCGCCATTTCGACCTGACTCGCGAGGCCGACTCGGCCTTGCAGGAGATTGTCAGCCAGACCCGCGAGACCGCGCAGATGTGCCTGCTCAACGGGCGCAAATACACGGTGGCGCTGATGAAGGAGGGCGAGCGGCATTTCCGCATCTCCTCGAATATCGGCGAGAACGCGCCGATTCCCTGGACCGCTTCCGGGCGGCTGTTGCTGGGGCATTTGAGCGATGAGCAGATCGTCGAGTTGATCGACGAGCGCGACTTTATGCTCCCCGACGGGGAACGCCTGCCTGTGGCGACCTTCTTGAAGGAAATCCGTCAGGCCACGCAGGACGGTTTCTTTTCCTTCGACAGTGTGGCCGACACCTTTACCCATTGCTTCGCCGCTCCGGTGCGGGACGAGCGCGGGGTGTGCATCTGCACCCTGTGCATCGTCGCGCCACGGGCCGATGCCCAGAACAATTACGCCGACTACCGCCGGGTGCTGATCGACAGCGCGAATCGCCTGGCCCGTCGCATCAACGACTAATGCCAGCCCCTGTGGCTGCGCCGTAAGGAGTTCGAATATGTCTTCTGCCTTGATCAATGCCGCGGTGGAAAAGGGCGCCGCTCAACCGGGCGTCAGCCTGGTGCGCGATGTCAGCCTGCCGGCCCTGGTGCTGCACCGCGCGGCGCTGGAACACAACATCCGCTGGATGCAGAAGTTCGTCAGCGACAGCGGCGCCGAGCTGGCGCCCCACGGCAAGACCAGCATGACCCCGGCGCTGTTCCGTCGGCAGCTGGAGGCGGGTGCCTGGGGCATCACCCTGGCCACCGCGGTGCAGACCCGCGCCGCCTACGCCCACGGTGTGCGTCGGGTGCTGATGGCCAACCAGTTGGTGGGCACGCCGAACATGGGGCTGATCGCCGAGCTGCTGGCCGACCCGACGTTCGACTTCTATTGCATGGTCGATCACCCGGACAACGTCGCCGACCTCGGGCAGTTCTTCGCCGCGCGCGGGGTGCGCCTGAATGTGATGATCGAGTACGGCGTGGTCGGCGGCCGTTGTGGCTGCCGCAGCGAACAGGAAGTGCTGGCGCTGGCGCAGGCGATCCAGGCGCAACCGGCCCTGGCCTTGTGCGGTATCGAGGGCTACGAAGGGGTGATCCATGGCGATCACGCGGTCAGTGGCATTCGGGAGTTCGCCGCGTCCCTGGTGCGCCTGGCGGTGCAGTTGCAGGACGACGGGCTGTTTGCCATCGATAAGCCGATCATCACCGCGTCGGGGTCGGCCTGGTATGACCTGATCGCCGAGTCCTTCGAGGCGCAGAACGCCCAGGGGCGTTTCCTCAGCGTGCTGCGCCCCGGCAGTTACGTGGCCCACGACCATGGCATCTATAAAGAGGCGCAGTGCTGCGTGCTCGACCGGCGTAGCGACCTGCACGAAGGCCTGCGTCCGGCGCTGGAAGTCTGGGCCCATGTGCAGTCGCTGCCGGAGCCGGGGTTCGCGGTGATCGCCCTGGGCAAGCGCGACGTGGCCTATGACGCCGGCTTGCCGGTGCCATTGTTGCGCTACAAGCCGGGCGTGGTGCCGGCCAAGGGTGATGATGTCAGTGCCTGCAAGGTCACGGCGGTGATGGACCAGCATGCGTTCATGACGGTGGCGCCGGGGGTTGAGTTGCGGGTGGGGGACATTATTTCTTTTGGTACTTCGCACCCGTGCCTGACCTTTGATAAGTGGCGCACCGGGTTGCTGGTGGATGAGCGGCTGGATGTGCTGGAGAGCATGGAGACCTGTTTCTAAGGCGACCATCGCCGCGTTGCGGCTATCGCGAGCAATCGAGCGTCGACCGGCTGTGTGCGGTCTTCATCGTGCGCGTATGTCCGCATTGCCCTTGTAGGAGCGGCCGGTCGACGATCCGACCTGTCCGCGATGACGTTCTCCTCAACAACAAAAAACTGTCAGAGACGCCTCCCCCATGAACACTTCCAGCACCGGGAAACGCATCGCCCTGACCGGCGAATGCATGATCGAACTGCAACACCGCGCCGACGGCAGCCTGCAACAGAGCTTCGGCGGCGATACCTTGAACACCGCCGTGTACCTGGCCCGTGAACTGGGCGAGGGCGCTTGCGTCGACTATGTCACCGCCCTGGGTGACGACAGTTTCAGCGATGCGATGTGCCAGAGCTGGGCCGAGGAAGGCATCGGCCTGGGCATGGTCCAGCGCCTGCCGGGGCGTTTGCCCGGGTTGTATTGCATCCAGACCGACGCCAAGGGCGAGCGGCGCTTTCTTTACTGGCGCAACGAAGCGGCGGTGCGCGACTGTTTCACCACCTCCGCGGCCGAGCCGATTTTGGCGGCGTTGCCGGCCTACGCGGTGCTGTATTTCAGCGGCATCACCCTGGCGGTGCTCGGCGAGTTGGGGCGCAAGAAGCTGATCGAGACCTTGGTTGAAGCACGCAAGCGTGGGGCGCAGATCGTCTTCGACAACAACTACCGGCCACGGCTCTGGGCCTCGGTGGAGCAGGCGCAGGCGGCTTATCGCGAGGCGCTGGGCTATGTCGATCTGGCGCTGCTGACGGTGGATGACGAGCAGGCGCTGTTCGGTTATGCCGACAGCCAGGCGGTATTGGCGGCCTACGCAGACACGCCGGAAGTGGTGCTCAAGCGCGGCGCTGAACCTTGCCTGCTCCGCTGTGGCGGCGAGTCGTTCGAGGTGCCGGCGCAGCAGGTGGAGCAGGTGGTGGACACCACGGCGGCGGGGGATTCGTTCAGTGCGGCGTATCTGGCGTGTCGACTAAAGGGCGGCAATCCGCAGCAGGCGGCGCAGGCCGGGCATCGCTTGGCGAGCCGGGTGATCCAGGTGCCGGGGGCCCTTATCCCAAGAACCTGAAGCAATCCCTGTAGCCGCTGCCGAGCTCGCGAGGCTGTGATCGGCACCGCAGGGGCCGCAAAACCTGGCGGCGCGGTCTACCTGAAATATTGGGGATACCGCCCTTGCGCCGGCTGCGCCGTCGATCGCAGCCTCGCAGGCTCGGCAGCGGCTACAGGGGCGTGGTCGAAGCGTGGTGAGCGACGCGGTCAATCGCGGTAGAACACCTGCACCAGGTGATAGCCGAACTTGCTCTTGATCGGCCCGTGCACGGTGCGCAGGGGCTTTTTGAAGATCACCTGGTCGATGGCCCCGACCATCTGCCCCGGTCGCACTTCACCCAGGTCGCCGCCGCGTTTGCCGGAGGGGCAGGTGGAGTATTTCTTCGCCAGCACGTCGAAGGCTTCGCCCTTGGCGATGCGCTGCTTGAGCTGTTCGGCCTCTTCGGCGGTTTTCACCAGGATGTGGCGGGCTTGGGCTTTCATGGGGCAATTACCTTGGAACGGTGCGGACGGCGGGGGCGGATTATGCCTGAAATCAGCCCTGCCGGCCGATCATCTGACGAATCTTCTGGGCCAGCGCCTCGATGGAAAACGGCTTGGCGATCAGGTCCATGCCGGCGTCGAGAAAGCCCTGGCGCTCGGCGGCTGTTTCCGCGTAACCGGTCATGAACAGCACCTTGAGTTCCGGCCGCCGCTGGCGGGCGATCTCCGCCAGTTGCCGGCCGTTCATGCCCGGCAGGCCGACATCGGTCACCAGCAGGTCGACGCGCCGCTCGGACTCCAGCAACGGCAAGGCGCTCTTGGCGTCCTCGGCCTCGAAGGCGCTGTAGCCCAGTTCGCTCAGCACGTTGAGTACCAGCATGCGCACCGCCGGGTCGTCCTCCACCAGCATCACCGATTCGCCGGCCACCGCGTACGGCGCTTCGACGCTGGCCGGTGCCGGGCTGGCGGTTTGGGCGACGCTGTACAGGCGCGGCAGGTACAGGCGCACGCAGGTGCCCTGGCCCGGCTCGCTGCTGATGGTCAGGTGGCCGCCGGATTGCTGGGCGAAGCCGTAGATCATCGACAGCCCCAGGCCCGTGCCCTGGCCGATGGGCTTGGTGGTGAAGAACGGATCGAAGGCCTTGGCCAGCACTCGCGGGGTCATGCCGGCGCCGTTGTCGCTGACGCCGAGCATCACGTAGTCGCCGGCCTTGACCGGTTCCAGGGTGCCCAGGTCGCTGCCGTTGAGGTAGCTGTTGGCGGTCTCGATGGTCAGCACGCCGCCGTCGGGCATGGCGTCGCGGGCGTTGATCACCAGGTTGAGCAGGGCGTTTTCCAGCTGGCTGGCGTCGCTGTTGATCGACCAGACGTTGGCGCCCAGGTTCATCTTCAGCTCGATATGCTCGCCCTTGGTGTGGTTGAACAGGTCCTGTAGCGAACGCACCAGCTGGTTCGGCTCCAGCGGCCGGCGGTCCAGCGACTGGCGCCGAGAGAACGCCAGCAGGCGGTGGGTGAGGGCGGCCGCGCGCTTGGCCGAGGACATCGCCGCTTCGGTGAAACGGCCGATTTCCGCGCTGCGGTCGGCGTCGATGTAGCGCTGCATCAGCTCCAGGCTGCCGATGATGCCGGTGAGCATGTTGTTGAAGTCGTGGGCGATGCCGCCGGTGAGCTGGCCCACGGCTTCCATCTTCTGCGCATGGCGCAGGGCGTTTTCGGCGCGCTCGCGTTCGAACATCTCGCTCTGCAGGCGCTGGTTGGCGGCGGCCAGCGCCTGGGTGCGCTCGGCCACCCGTTCTTCCAGGGTCTCGTTGAGGTTGCGCAGGGCTTCCTCGGTCTGTTTGCGCTCGGTTTCGTCGATCACGAAGATGTAGAAACCATTGATCGCGCCGTCGGCGCCGTAGCGCGGCAGGTACTTCATCAGCGCATGCCGCGCGCGCCCGTCGCGGTGCGGCGAGTTGGCTTCGAAGCTGCAGGGTTTGCCGGCCAGGGCGGCGGCGATCTTGTCGGCGCGGGTGGCGTAGATCTCGTCCCCCACCACTTCGCGGATGGTCCGCCCGTACAGCTCCTGCGGGGTCAGGCCGTACCAGTCGAGGTAGGCGCTGTTGTTCAGGCGAAAGCGCTCTTCGTGGTCGACATAGCCGATCAGCACCGGCATGGCGTTGATGATCAGTTGCAACTCGGTCTGGCTCTGGCGCAGCGCCTGTTCCATCTGCTTGCGGTCGGTCAGGTCCAGGGCGGCGCCGAGGAAGCGCACCGGCCGGCCGTGGTGATCCTTGTAGCAGCGCCCGCGGGCGAAGACCCAGCGGATCTGCCCGTCGGGCTGTTGCAGGCGGTATTCCTCGGCGTATTCGGTGCCGTGGGTGATGCAGTGCTTGATGCTGCGCGCCACCATGCCGCGGTCTTCCGGATGCACGCCCTTGAGGTAGTCGCTGATGGGCAGTTGCCCGGCCTGGGCCAGGTCGATGCTGTGCAGTTGGGCGAAGTGGGCGTCGGCGATAAAGCGGTCGTCGCCGATGTCCCAGTCCCAGGTGCCGACCGCGTCGGTCGCTGCCAGCGCCAGTTGCAGGCGCTCTTCGGTTTCGTGCTGGGCCTTGAGGCTGGCCGCCGAACGCTGCTCCAGTTCCAGGGCGATGCGCCGGCGCTCGTTGGTTTCGATGCTGGTGACCAGGATCCCGGCGACTTCGCCGCTTTCGTCGCGGATCGGGCTGTAGGTCAGGTCCAGCCAGACGTCCGACTCGCGGCCGTGGCGCAGCAGGGTGAAGGGTTTTTCGCTGAAGGTGCGCACCTGGCCTTGCAGCACGGCTTGGTAGATCGGCGCGGTGAAGTCCTGGAGTTCCGGCCAGGTCAGGTGGGTCGACTGGCCGAAGGCGCCAGGGTGCTTGTTGCCGGCCAGCAGGGCGAAACCGTCGTTGTAGATCTGTGTCAGTTGCGCGCCCCACAACAACAGCATCGGCATCGGCGAGTGAATCACGATGTCCACCGCGGTGCGCAGGCTCTGCGGCCAGTGGTCGACCGCGCCCAGCGGCGTGGCGGCCCAGTCCAGCCGGGCAATCAGGGTTTCGGCTTCGCTGCCGGAGGGGGAGGCGTTCATGTCGGGGGTGTCCTGAGCGTGCATCACGTCGGCATTGTAGCCGCTGCCGCAGGCCGCGATCGACGGCGTAGCCGGTGCGAGGGCGGTTTTCCCGATCCAGCAGGTGGACCGGGTTGTCCGGTTTGCGGCCCCTGCGGTGCCGGGCGCAGCCTGCGGCAGCGGCTACAACTGGTACCGCGCCCAGCCCTTGTAGCCGCTGCCGAGCCTGCGAGGCTGCGTAAAGGCCCGCAGGGCCTTCAGCGGTCCTGAGATCGCGCCCCTGCGGGGCGTTCGCAGCCTGCGGCAGCGGCTACAGGGGAACGATCAGTCGCGCAACTCAGGGCGATCGCGAAACTGCTCCAGCGCCTCGGGGTTGGCCAGGGCATCGGTGTTTTTCACCGACAAGCCGTGCACCACGTTGCGCACCGCCAGTTCGACGATCTTGCCGCTGATGGTCCGCGGGATGTCGCTGACCGCGAGGATCTTCGCCGGCACGTGCCTTGGCGTGGTGTTGGCGCGGATCACATGGCGGATCTGCTCCTGCAGGGCGTCGTCCAATTGCACGCCGTCCTGCAGGCGCACGAACAGCACCACCCGCACGTCGTTGTCCCATTGCTGACCGATGGCCAGGCTTTCCAGGACCTGTTCGAGTTTCTCCACCTGGCGGTAGATTTCCGCGGTGCCGATGCGCACGCCGCCGGGGTTGAGCACGGCGTCCGAGCGGCCGTGAATCAGCCAGCTGCCATGGGCCAGTTGCTCGGCGTAGTCGCCCTGGGCCCAGACCCCGGGGAACTGGCTGAAGTAGGAGGCGCGCAGCTTCTCGTGCCGCGGGTCATGCCACAGGCCGATGGGCATGGCCGGGAAATGCCGGGTGCAGACCAGTTCGCCCTTTTCGCCGATCACTGCCTGGCCCTGGTCGTTCCAGACCTCGACGGCCATGCCCAGGCCCTTGCCCTGCATTTCGCCGCGGTGCACCGGCAACAGCGGGTTGCCGATGATGAAGCAGGAAATGATGTCGGTGCCGCCGGACATCGAGGCCAGGCACAGGTCCTGTTTGAACGCGCGGTACACGTAGTCGAAGCTCTGCGGCGACAGCGGCGAGCCGGTGCTGAGCAGGGTCTTGAGGCTGGCCAGGGAATGGCTCTGGCGCGGCTCGATGCCGGCCTTTTCCAGGGCCACCAGGTACTTGGGGCTGGTGCCGAAGACGCTGATGCCTTCCTGGTCGATCAGGTCGATCAAGTGTTCGGGCGCCGGGTGGAACGGCGAGCCGTCGTACAGCAGTACCGTGGCGCCCACCGCCAGGGCGGAGACCAGCCAGTTCCACATCATCCAGCCGCAGGTGGTGTAGTAGAACAGCACTTCGCCGGCGTGCAGGTCGGTGTGCAGGCCGTGCTCCTTGAGGTGCTGCAACAGCACGCCGCCGGTGCTGTGGATGATGCACTTGGGCACGCCGGTGGTGCCGCTGGAATAGAGGATGTACAGCGGGTGGGCGAAGGGTACGGCGACGAACGCCGGCTCGCCGCCGGGGCGGTAGAAGTCGTCCCACAGCGCGACGCTGGCCGAGGTGCGGAAGTCTTCGGCGCGAGCCTCGGGCCGCGCGTACGGCACGATGATCAGCTGTTGCAGGGACGGCAGGCGTTCGAGGATCTCGTTGACCTTGGCCGTCTGGTCGATCTGTTTGCCGGCGTAGCGGTAGCCGGCGCAGGTGATCAGCACCTTGGGTTCGATCTGGCCGAAACGGTCGATCACCCCCTGGGTGCCGAAGTCTGGCGAGGAGCTGGACCAGACGGCCCCGAGGCTGGCGGTGGCGAGCATACCCACCAGGGTCTGCCAGGTGTTGGGCATGCAGGCCGCGACCCGGTCGCCAAGGCTGACGCCGGCGGCCCGCAGGCTCTGTTGCAGGCCGGCGACATGGGCCGCCAGCTGGTTGTAGGTCAGCTGTTCGCGCTGGCCGTTCTCGTTGATCGCGATTACCGCGACACCGTCGTCACGCCGCTTGAGCAGGTGCTCGGCGAAGTTCAGGGTGGCGTCGGGGAACCACTGGGCGGCGGGCATGTTGCGGCCTTCGATCAGCACCGCGCTGGGGGACGCATGGAACTCGACGTCGAAGAAGTCGACGATGGCCTGCCAGAAGTCCTCGCGCCGCTCGATGCTCCATTGGTGCAGGGCGGGGTAGCCGTCGAGGTCCAGGTCGTGACGGTGATTGATCAAGCGCCGGAAGGCTTCCATGCGGGTCTTGCTGATGCGCTCGGCACTGGGTTGCCAGAGTAATTCGGACATGGGTGGCCTCTTGTTTTTCTGCTGCACACACAAAGCGGGTCCAACTCTACCTGTAGCCGCTGCCGAAGGCTGCGATCGACCGGAACGGTCGTGGCGATATCACTGGCGCTGAAAGACCCTTCGGGTCTTATCGCAGCCTGCGGCAGCGGCTACAACGGTTTACTGCGCCAGCCAGCCGCCGTCGATATTCCACGCCGCGCCACGCACCTGGCTGCCGGCCTCACTGCACAAGAATAGGACCAACTCGCCCAACTGCGAAGGCGTGACGAACTCCAGGGACGGCTGTTTTTCCGCCAGCAGGTCGTGTTGCGCCTGTTGCGGATCGACCCCCGCGGCGATGCGGTCGTCGATCTGTTTTTGCACCAGCGGGGTCAGGACCCAGCCCGGGCAGATGGCGTTGCAGGTGACGTTGCTGGTGGCGGTCTCCAGGCCGACCACCTTGGTCAGGCCGATCACCCCGTGCTTGGCCGCCACATAGGCGGCCTTGCCCACCGAGCCGACCTGGCCATGCACCGAGGCAATGTTGACGATCCGCCCCCAGCCCTTGGCGCGCATGCCCGGCAGGCTCAGGCGGGTGCTGTGGAACACCGACGACAGGTTGATGGCGATGATCGAGTCCCAGCGCTCCACCGGGAATTCTTCCACTGCCGCCACATGCTGGATGCCGGCGTTGTTGACCAGGATGTCGACGCCACCGAACTCGTGCTCGGCGTAGGCGAGCATGTCGGCGATCTGCGCCGGGTCGCTGACGTCGGCCGGGTGATGGCCGACCTTGCCGCCGTGGTCTTTATTGAGGCGCGCGACTTCGGCGAGCACCGTCGAGGCATCGCCGAAGCCGTTGAGGATCAGGTTGGCGCCGGCCTTGGCCAGGCTCAGGGCGATCCCCAGGCCAATGCCGCTGGTGGAGCCGGTGACGAGGGCGGTCTTGCCCGCAAGATTGCTCATGAATACCTCACACAATGCCGGTGGCGTAGAAAGTGGCGATCACGACGAAGACGGCCAGGGTCTTGATCAGCGTAATGCAGAAAATGTCCTTGTAGGCTTGGCGGTGGGTCAGGCCGGTGACCGCCAGCAGGGTGATCACCGCGCCGTTGTGCGGCAGGGTGTCCATGCCGCCGCTGGCCATGGCGGCCACGCGGTGCAGCACTTCCAGCGGGATGTTGGCGGCGTGGGCTGCGCTGATGAAGGTCTCCGACATGGCCGCCAGGGCGATGCTCATGCCGCCCGAGGCGGAGCCGGTGATGCCGGCCAGCAGGGTCACGGTGATGGCCTGGTTGACCAGCGGGTTGGGGATGCTTTTCAGCCAGTCCGACAGCACCAGGAAACCCGGCAGGGAGGCGATCACCGCGCCGAAACCGTATTCCGAAGCGGTGTTCATCGCCGCCAGCAGGGCGCCGCTGACCGCGCTCTTGCTGCCCTCGGCGAGCCTGCCGCGAATGGCCGAGAAGCCGAATACCAGGACCATGATGATGCCCACCAGCAAGGCGGCCTGGACCGCCCAGATGGCGGTGAGCTTGGCGACGTCGGTCTGCACCGGGGCGGCCATGCCGGCCAGGGCCAGGCTGTGGGTCTTGCCGTACCACTGGGGAATCCAGTGGGTGAACAGCAGGTTCATCAGGCCCACCAGCAGTAGTGGCGACAGGGCGATCCAGGGGTTGGGCAGCTGGATGTCGGCGGCGGTTTCCGGCTCGTTGCGCAGGTCGCTGCCGTAGCCTTCACCGGCGTTGTGCGCCTTGTTGCGCTGGCGCTGGAGAAACAGCATGCCGGCGCAGAACACGAAGACGGTGCCGATCACCCCCAGCCAGGGCGCGGCCCAGGCGGTGGTGTTGAAGAAGGTGCTGGGGATGATGTTCTGGATCTGCGGGGTGCCGGGCAGGGCGTCCATGGTGAAGGAGAACGCGCCGAGGGCGATGGTCGCCGGGATCAGGCGCTTGGGGATATTGCTCTGGCGGAACATCTCCGCGGCGAACGGGTAGACCGCGAACACCACCACGAACAGCGAGACGCCACCGTAGGTCAGCAGGGCGCAGACCAGCACGATCACCAGCATCGCCTGGCGGGTGCCGAGCAGGCGGATGGCCGCCGCGACAATGGAGCGGGAGAAGCCCGACAGCTCGATCAGCTTGCCGAACACCGCGCCGAGCAGGAACACCGGGAAGTAGAGTTTGATGAAGCCGACCATCTTCTCCATGAACACGCCGGTGAAGGCGGGCGCCACGGCGGACGGGTCGGTGAGCAGGACGGCGCCGAGGGCGGCGATGGGGGCAAAGAGGATAACGCTGTAGCCACGGTAAGCAGCCAACATCAGCAGCGCGAGGGCTGCTAGGGCAATGATCACACTCATGGTGTGTCTCTCCAGGATTGTTATTTTTGTAGGGTGTTGCGGGTGTGGGAGGGGCTATAGCGAGTTTTGTGCCAGATGTTTAAGTGTTTGATTTATAAAGGTATTATTATTTTTATTAGAAGGCTTTGAGGAGTTTTGTCTCTGATCCGGGACATGTTGGCCGGGAAATTTCTATCGCGAGCAAGCGCGCTCCTGCAGGTACGCTGCAAACCCCCTTAGGAGCGAGCTTGCTCGCGATGAGCGCAAAGCGCTCAAGGCTGTCTCTGCATGGAGATTGATGTCTCTTTATTGAGACTCTTCGATCCCCAGTGCCGCCATCTTCTTATACAGGGTCGAGCGCCCCAGCCCCAGGCGCGCCGCGGCTTGCCCCACCTTGCCGCCACAGTGCGCCAGGGCCGAGTCGATCACCTGGCGGTCGAAACGCTCGCGCGCGGCGGCGAAGGTTTCGTTGGCTTGCAGCTCGGCGGCCTGGGGGCTGGTCGCGCGCGGCACCGGGCTGAAGGTACCGATGGCCGCGCGCAGGTCGCCGGCGTTGAGCATCAGGTCGTCGCTGAGCAGGGCGGCGCGTTCCAGGACGTTGCGTAGCTCGCGGATATTGCCCGGCCAGGCGTGCTGGCCGAGCAGGGCCAGGGCATCGGGGGTCAGTTCGTGCTGGCTGCGCAGTTCTTCGAGGATGGCTTCGCTGAGGGCTGGCAGGTCGTCCAGGCGTTCGCGCAGCGGCGGCACCTGGATCGGCAGCACATTGAGGCGGTAATACAGGTCGGCGCGGAATTCGCCGCGCTTGATCGCCGCTTCCAGGTCGGTGGAGGTGGCGGCGATCACCCGCACGTCGCTCTGGATCACCTCGTTGGAGCCCACCGGCTCGAACTCTTTCTCTTGCAGCACCCGCAGCAGCTTGCTTTGCAGGGGCAGGGGCATATCGCCGATCTCGTCGAGGAACAGCGTGCCGCCCTGGGCGATCTGCAGCTTACCGGCGCGGCCCTTGCGGTCGGCGCCGGTGAAGGCGCCGGGGGCGGTGCCGAAGAACTCGGCCTCCAGCAAGGCCTCGGGAATCGCCGCGCTGTTGATGCTGACGAAGGCCTTGTGCGCCCGTGGCGACGCGGCGTGGATGGCCTGGGCCAGCAGCTCCTTGCCGGTGCCGGTCTCGCCTTGCAGCAGTACCGGCGAGTCGGCGCTGGCGCTGCGCCGCGCCCGGCGTTTGACTTCCAGGCTGGCGGCGCTGGTGCCAATGAAGTGGGCGAAGTTGTATTTGGCCTGCCGCGCCCGCAGCAGCGAGCGGGTCGAGGCCAGCTCTTCCTGCATGCTCAGGTAGCGCTTGAGCATCGGCGACAGGCTGCGCAGCTCGTCGAACAGGGCAAAGCCGATGGCGCCGATCACCGCCCCGGCGTCGTCGTGGATCGGCAGGCGCATCACCACCAGCGGGTCCTTGGGGGTGTCCTGCATGTCCAGCAGGATCGGCCGCCCGGTGCGCACCACTTCGCGCAACAGGCTGCCGGGGATCACGCTTTCGCAGGCCTTGCCGATGGCGAAAGCCGCCGACTCCAGGCCGAAGCGCCGGGCGTAGCGCTCGTTCATCCAGACGATATTGGCGTCGCGGTCGACGATCACCGTGCCCTCGCTGGATTGCTCGATGATCTCGAACAGCGAACGGATCGCCAGTTGGCGGACCCGCTGGTAATCCTTGAGGCTTTCGGTGTCGTTCATGGAGGAGGTCCTGAAGGGAGCGCGGCGCCGATTATGCCGGGAATCTTCACAGCGACGCGACCATCAGGGTTGCCGCTATCCCTGTAGCCGCTGCCGCAGGCTGCGATAAGACCCGCAGGGTCTTCCGGCGGCCTCCAGACCCTGCGCCCGCTTCGCGGTCGATCGCAGGCTTCGCCAGCGGCTACAGAGTGGTGCGTCTGTAGGAGTGAGGCTTGCCCGCGATGGGTTCGGCGCGGTGGGCCTGCAATACCGCGGTGCTTGCATCGCGAGCAGGCTCGCTCCTACAGGGGAATGCGGGTTCAGGCCGGGTGGGCGGCGGCCAGCAGTTCCTGGGTGTAGGGATGCTGCGGCGCGTCGAACACTTCGTGGCTGGGGCCGCGTTCGACCACCTTGCCGTCCTTGATCACGATCATGTCGTGGGCCAGGGCGCGCACCACCGCCAGGTCGTGGCTGATAAACAGGTAGGTCAGGCCGTGGCGTTCCTGGAGCTGACGCAACAGCGCCACCACCTGTTTCTGCACGGTGCGGTCGAGGGCCGAGGTCGGTTCGTCCAGCAAAATCAGCGCCGGCTTGAGCACCAGGGCCCGGGCAATGGCGATGCGCTGGCGCTGGCCGCCGGAAAACTCGTGGGGGTAGCGATGGCGGCTGGCCGGGTCCAGGCCGACTTCTTCCAGCACCTGGATCACCTGCTGCTCGCACTGCTGGGCGGTGGACTGGCTGTGCACTTCCAGGCCTTCGCTGATGATCTGCGCCACCGACATCCGCGGGCTGAGGCTGCCGAACGGGTCCTGGAACACCACCTGCAACTGCTTGCGCCACGGCCGCAGCTGCTTCTGGTTGAGGCCGTCGAGGGCCTCGCCCTGGAAGCGGATGCTGCCTTCGGAATCCAGCAGGCGCAGGATCGCCTGGCCGAGGGTCGACTTGCCCGAGCCGGACTCGCCGACAATGCCCAGGGTCTTGCCCCGTTGCAGGCTCAGGCTGATGCCGTCCACCGCCCGCAGGTAGTGCTTGCGCCGGAACAACCCGCCGCCGATCTGGAACTGCACATTGAGGTCGTCCACCTGCAACACCACTTCGCGCTCGTCCCGGGGCAGGGCTTCGCCTTCCGGCTCGGCATTGAGCAGCACGCGGCTGTAGGGGTGCTGGGGCGCGGTGAACAGGGTTTCGCACGGCGCCTGCTCGACAATCTGCCCGGCCTTCATCACACAGACGCGCTGGGCGATGCTGCGCACCAGGTTGAGGTCGTGGCTGATCAGCAGCAGCGACATGCCCAGGCGCTGTTGCAGGGATTTGAGCAGCAACAGGATCTTGCGCTGCACCGTCACGTCAAGGGCGGTGGTGGGTTCATCGGCGATCAGCAGCTCCGGCTCGCAGGCCAGGGCCATGGCGATCATCACCCGCTGGCGCTGGCCGCCGGAAAGCTGGTGCGGGTAGGCCTTGAGCCGTTCCTCGGGTTTCTGGATGCCCACCAGGCGCAGCAGCTCGAGGATCCGCGCCTGGGCCGCCTTGCCGCCCAGGCCCTTGTGCAGCAGCAGGGTTTCGCCAATCTGCTTTTCGATGCTGTGCAGCGGGTTCAGCGAAGTCATCGGCTCCTGGAAGATCATGGCGATGCGGTCGCCGCGCAGCTTCTGCAAGGTCCGTGCTTCGGCACCGAGCAATTCCTGGCCACGGTAGCGGATGCTGCCGCTGCTCTGGGTGTCGCAGTCGGGCAGCAGTTGCAGGATCGAATGGGCGGTCACCGACTTGCCCGACCCCGACTCGCCGACCAGGGCCAGGCACTCGCCGGGGCGGATATCCAGGCACAGGTCGCGCACCACTTTCTGACCGTTGAAGGCCACATTGAGGTCGCGGATTTCGATCAGGTTGTCAGTCATTTAACAGTCCGCTTGATTCAGGAGCGTGGATCGAAGGCATCGCGCAGCGCCTCACCGATAAACACCAGCAGCGAGAGGATCAGCGCCAGGGTGAAAAACGCCGTCAGGCCCAGCCAGGGCGCCTGCAGGTTCTGCTTGCCCTGGCCGATCAACTCGCCCAGGGAGGCGCTGCCGGCCGGCATGCCGAAGCCGAGGAAGTCCAGGGCGGTGAGGGTGGAAATCGCCCCGGTGAGAATGAACGGCAAATAGCTCAGGGTGGCGTTCATCGCGTTGGGCAGGATGTGCCGCACGATCACCTTGCGGTCGTTGAGGCCCAGGGCGCGGGCGGCCTTGACGTATTCCAGGTTGCGCCCGCGCAGGAACTCGGCGCGCACCACGTCCACCAGGGCCAGCCAGGAGAACAGCGCCATGATCCCCAGCAGCCACCAGAAGTTCGGCTCGACGAAACCGGAAAGGATGATCAGCAGGTACAGCACCGGCAGCCCCGACCAGACCTCCAGCAAGCGTTGGCCCAGCAGGTCGACCCAGCCGCCGTAATAACCCTGCAGGGCACCGGCGGCGATGCCGATCAGGGCGCTGATAAAGGTCAGGGCCAGGGCGAACAGGATCGACACCCGGGCGCCGTAGATTACCCGGGCCAGCACATCGCGGGCCTGGTCGTCGGTGCCCAGCCAGTTGACCGCGGTCGGCGGGCTCGGCGCCGGGCGGCTGAGGTCGTAGTTGGGCGTGTCTTCGCTGAACGGGATCGGCGGGAACAGCAGCCAGCCGCCGTCCTGGCGGATCAGCCGCTGCACGTAGTCGCTGCGGTAGTCGGCCTGGAACGGCAGCTGCCCGCCGAACTCCTGCTCGGTGTAGCGCTTGAACACCGGGAAATACAGCGAGCCCTGGTAGCTGACCACCAGCGGTTTGTCGTTGGCGATCAGCTCACCGCCGAGGGTGAGGATGAACAGGCCGATAAACAGCCACAGCGACCACCAGCCACGGCGGTTTTTCTTGAAGCGCTCGAAGCGCCGGCGCGCCAGCGGGGAGAGCTTGAGCATCAGGCGTTCCTCGCGGCGAAGTCGATACGCGGGTCGACCAGGGTGTAGCAGAGGTCGCCGATGAGTTTTATCAGCAGGCCGAACAGGGTGAAGATGAACAGCGAGCCGAACACCACCGGATAGTCCCGCGACACCGCGGCCTCGTAGCTCATGCGGCCGAGGCCGTCGAGGGAGAAGATCACCTCGATCAGCAGGGAGCCGGCGAAGAACACGCTGATAAAGGCCTGGGGAATGCCCGAGACCACCAGCAGCATGGCGTTGCGGAACACATGGCCGTAGAGCACTCGGCGTTCGCTCAGGCCCTTGGCCCGGGCGGTGACCACGTACTGGCGGGTGATCTCGTTGAGGAACGAGTTCTTGGTGAGGATGGTCAGGGTGGCGAAACCGCCGATCACCAGGGAGGTCACCGGCAGCACCAGGTGCCAGAAGTAGTCGGCGATCTTGCCCAGGGTGCTCAGTTGCTCGAAGTTCTCCGAGACCAGCCCGCGCACCGGGAACCAGTTCAGCGAGGTGCCGCCGGCAAAGACCACGATCAGGAACATGGCGAACAGGAAGGCCGGCATGGCGTAGCCGATGATGATCGCGGTGCTGCTCCAGATATCGAAATGGCTGCCGTGGTGCACCGCCTTGCGAATCCCCAGGGGGATCGACACCAGATAGGTGATCAATGTGGCCCAGAGCCCGAGGGAAATGGTCACCGGCATTTTCTGCAGGATCAGCTCGGTGACCGTGGCGCCGCGGAAGAAGCTCTTGCCGAAGTCCAGTTGCGCGTAGCTCTTGAGCATCAGCCACAGGCGCTCGTGGGCCGGCTTGTCGAAACCGTACTGCTTCTCGATGTCCTTGATCAGCTGCGGGTCGAGGCCGCGGCTGGCCCGTGAGTTGCCGCTGATGCCGTCGCTCGAACCGCCGAGGTTGCCGCCACCGCCGATGCCTTGCAGGCGGGCGATGGCCTGTTCCACCGGACCGCCAGGGGCGGCCTGGACGATGGCGAAGTTGACCAGCAGGATGATCATCAGGGTCGGGATGATCAGCAGCAGGCGCCGCAGGATATACGCCAGCATCAGTGCGGCCCTCCAGGCTTGCCGCGCTGGACGCGCTCGGCCGCCATTTGCTCGTTGGTCAGGGGCGTGCGGCTCATTTCCCACCAGCTTTCGATGGCTTCGTCATTGCTGGCGGGAATGGCCGGCATGCCGAAGCGGTTCCACCACACGGTGGAGGTGCCCGGCGGGTAGTAGTTGGGGATCCAGTAGTAATTCCATTGCAGCACCCGGTCCAGGGCGTGGGCGTAACTCAGCATCTGCGGTTGGCTGGTGGCCTTGACCAGGCCGCTGATCAGGCTGTCCACCGCCGGGTTCTTCAGCACCATCAGGTTGCTGGAGCCGGGGTCGTTGGCCGCCGCCGAGCCGAAGTAGTTGTACAGCTCCAGCCCCGGCGAGGTGGTCACCGGGTAGCCGGTGACGATCATGTCGTAGTCGCGGGCCATCAGCCGGTTGACGTACTGCGAGGCGTCGATGCGGCGGATCTCCAGGGTGATGCCGATCTGCGCCAGGTTGCGCTTGTAGGGCAACAACAGGCGTTCGATGCCGTTCTGGCTGTTGAGGAAGGTGAAGCGCAGCGGCTCGCCGTCGGCGTTGACCAGCTGATCGCCGTCGGGTTTCCAGCCGGCCGCTTCGAGCAGGGCCAGGGCTTGCAGCTGTTTATCGCGGATCAGGCCGCTGCCGTCGGTTTTCGGCGCTTCGAAGACCTGGGTGAAGACTTCGTCGGGAATCTGCCCGCGCAGCGGTTCGAGGATCTTCAGTTCTTCGGCATCCGGCAGCGCCCGCGCGGCCAGGGCGCTGTTGGAGAAGAAGCTCTGCTGGCGGATGTACAGGTCGCGCATCATCTGCCGGTTGCTCCACTCGAAGTCCCAGAGCATGGCCAGGGCCTGGCGCACGCGGCGATCCTGGAACATCGGCTTTTGCAGGTTGAACACGAAGCCCTGGGCCGGTTGCGGCGCCTCCTTGGCCAGGTGGGCCTTTTGCAGGCGGCCGTCGCTCAGGGCCGGGCTGTCGTAACCGATGGAGAAGCCGGTGGCGGAGAACTCGCGGTTGTAGTCGTAGGCGCCGCCGCGCAGCACCTGGCGGGCGACGTCGGTGTCGCCGAAGTACTCGATGCTGAAGCGGTCGAAGTTGTACAGGCCGCGGCTGACCGGCAGGTCCTTGCCCCACCAGTCGGCATCGCGGGTGAAGGTGATGCTGTTGCCGTTGTCGACCTTGCTCACCTTGTACGGGCCGCTGCCCAGGGGCGCTTCGTAGCCACCGCCGCCGGCGAAGTCGCGACTCTTCCACCAGTGCTCGGGGAGCACCGGCAGGGTCGCGATATCCAGGGGCAGGGTGC
This sequence comes from Pseudomonas sp. LAMO17WK12:I10, assembly GCF_900215185.1. NCBI lineage: Bacteria > Pseudomonadati > Pseudomonadota > Gammaproteobacteria > Pseudomonadales > Pseudomonadaceae > Pseudomonas > Pseudomonas sp. LAMO17WK12:I10. Next base: position 19,499 of record NZ_OBDX01000045.1, read on the forward strand.
GGTTTTCATTGCTCTTGAAGTCGAAGCGGATCACCCGCGGCGACTCGACCTCGACGTCCTTGACGTCGGCGAACTGGGTGCGATAACGCAGGCTGCCCTGGGTCATCAGCAGGTTGTAGGTGTAGCGCACGTCTTCGGCGGTGATCGGCTGGCCGTCGGCGAAGCGCGCCTTGGGGTTGAGGTAGAAACGCAGCCACAGGCCGTCGTCGGCGCGCTCCATCTTTTGTGCCACCAGGCCGTACACGGTGTAGGGCTCATCCAGCGAACGCTGGGCCAGGGGCGAGTAGATATAGCCGTCGAGTTGCGAGACGCCGATGCCTTTGTCGATGTAGGGCAACACATGGTCGAAGCGGCCGATCTCGATGGCCGAGCGGCGCATGCTCCCGCCCTTGGGCGCCCGTGGGTTGGTGTAGGCGAAGTGGCTGAAGCCGGCGGGGTACTTGGCCGGTTCGCCATAGACGGTCAAGGCGTGTTGCGGTGCGGCATCGGCACTCGCGGTGCCCAGCAGCAGGGCCAGGGCGGTGAAGATCAGGGAGGGGAAAAGCAGGCGCATTGTCAGCCTTAAGAGCCGGGTGATCGATGATCACGATTTGTACGCTACCGGCGCGCTGCTGACCAGCGCGGGCCGTAGCCCAAACACAACGGCCCACCAAAGGGCGGGCCGTCGTTCACGCAAATCGCGACAGGATCAGTCCTGGCGGCTGGTCACTTCCAGCAGGTGATAACCGAACTGGGTTTTCACCGGGCCTTGCACGACATTGACCGGGGCGCTGAACACCACGGTGTCGAATTCCTTGACCATCTGGCCTGGACCGAACGAGCCGAGGTTGCCGCCGTCACGGCTGGATGGGCAAGTGGAGTTCTTCTTGGCGACTTCGGCGAAGTCGGCGCCGGCTTCGATTTCGGCTTTCAGTTCGTTGCACTTGGCTTCGCTGGCAACGAGGATGTGACGGGCAGTGGCTTTGGCCATGGGGAGTTGCTCCTTTCAAGAAAGTGGTGAGCCTACCGGATTGTGTAGCCTATTTCTCGTCAAAGTTCCGTCAAAGCGTTGCAGCAAAGGATGGCCGGCAGCTCCACCTGTAGCCGCTGCCGAGCCCTGGCCGGGCGAGCGCGCAGCCCAGGCACGCCGCATTGTCAGGTTTACGGGGCTGCACCCCGATCGCAGCCTGCGGCAGCGGCTACAGGCCCAGCTCTTGCCCGCGATATAGGCGATGCGAAAGGTCAGTTACACCTCATTATCGTTCATCGCGGGCAAGCCTCGCTCCTACGGTGCAGGTTCAGGCGGAAGCCGGAATGTCTTGCCGGTTGTTGCGCAGTTGCCGGGCGGCATTGCGCAGCAGCTGCTCGGTGGCGTCCCAGCCCAGGCAACCGTCCGTCACCGAAACCCCGTAGCGCAGCGTCGGGCTCAGGGGTTGGCAACCCTCGAACAGATGGCTCTCCAGCATCACCCCGACCAGGGACGAATCGCCCTGCAGGCGCTGTTCCAGGACCTCGCCGAACACCGCCGGTTGGCGTAACGGGTCCTTGCCGCTGTTGGCATGGCTGCAATCGACCATGATCCGCGCCGGGATCTTCAGCTTCTGCAGGTCGTGCTGGACCTGGGCCACGCTCTGGCGATCGTAGTTCGGACCGCGATGGCCGCCACGCAGCACCAGGTGAGTGTCGGGATTGCCCGGGGTCTGGATCACCGCCGGATGGCCCTGGCTGTCGACGCCGAAGTGGCGGTGCGGGTGCGCCGCCGAGCGCATGGCGTCGCAGGCGATGCCGACGCCGCCATCGGTGCCGTTCTTGAAGCCCACGGGCATGCCCAGGCCGCTGGCCATTTCCCGGTGGATCTGCGATTCGGTGGTGCGCGCGCCAATGGCGACCCAGCTCAGCAGGTCGTCGAAGTAGCCCGCGGCCATGGGTTGCAGCAGCTCGGTGGCGATCGGCAGGCCCAGGCGGAGGATTTCGCGCATCAGTTCACGGGAGAGGGTCAGGCCGCCGGCCATGTCGTCGCTGCCATCCAGGCGCGGGTCGTAGGCCAGGCCTTTCCAGCCGACGGTGGTGCGTGGTTTTTCGACGTAGGCGCGCATCACCAGCAGCAGGTCGTCGCTGACTTCGGCGGCCAGGCTGGCCAGGTTGCTGGCGTATTCCAGGGCGGACTGGGGATCGTGGATCGAGCAGGGGCCGACGACGACCAGCAAACGGGAGTCTTCACCGTTGAGGATGGCGCGCACCGCCTGGCGATGGGCGGCGACTTGCTGACCGAGGGCCGGGCTGAGCGGCAGTTGCTGCTTGAGCTCCAGCGAGCTGGGCAGGCGCTGGCTCAGGGTTTCGTTGGCGCAGTGGCGGGTGGACAGCGGCAGAGCGGAGACGGACGAGTTCATGTTCAAGGCTTCCTGGGCAGGCGGCGGGTAATGTCCCGCGCGCGGCCCTACTGGGGTGTTCGACAATTGGCCGGATTGGCTGTGCAGGTGTGTTTGCCACCAGTAGGTGACCGATCGGAGGCGGCAGGCTGTCCCGAACGGAGGCTGCTAAATCGCCAGGTGGTGCAAGTGTCGTAGCGGTAATAGGTGGCGTAGTTCATGGTTTCAATCCTCGGTAAGTTCGATGTGTTGCTGAAAGTCGTGGTTAAAAATCGTTGGCCCAGAAATACAAAACCCCCGGTCGGGAGGCCGACCGGGGGTGAGATTTTCTCTGGTAGGCGACCCGTTCAAGTGGGCGCCGTTTGGGTATCAGGCGCGCCAGTGGCTAAACCAATACCCAAAATAAAAGCTCGCCGGAGCGCAGGCGTTTTTCACCCAGGCAGCCGCACCGACGCGCGAGGCGCTGGCAGTGTGACGATGCATGGAAAGGGTGAGGGACGACATGCTGTTTCTCCGTGAAGTGGGCCGAGCTTACTAGAGGCCGGGGTGGCGGTTCAATCGGAAATTCCTATTACATGACCAGTAAGTGCCTATGAGTTAAGCGCTTTGAAGTTTTATGACACACTCGCCACGCCCTCATTTGTGCTCATTCAGGATGAATCATGACCTCCCTGACCCTTGCCGCCGCCCAATCGATTTCCGTTGCCGGAGACCTGCCGGGCAATATCGCCCGGCACCAGGCCTTTATCCGCGCCGCGGCGGAGCAGGGCGTGCAATTGCTGGTGTTTCCCGAGCTGTCCCTGACCGGTTACGAGCCCACGTTGGCGGCCGAGCTGGCGGTCTTGCCCCAGAGCCCGTTGTTGCAACCGTTACGCGACCTGGCCCGGGAGCTGGGGGTGACGGCGGTGGTGGGCATGCCCATTCGCCTGTCGGCCGAGGGCCCGCTGTTGATCGGCGCCCTGGTGCTGGCGGCCGATGGGTCGTTGGCGGTCTATAGCAAGCAGCATCTGCATGCCAGCGAGGAGTTGGTGTTCAGCCCAGGCGCGGGTGGCGCGCACCTGAGCTTCGCCGAGGACCGGGTGGCCCTGGCGGTGTGCGCCGATTTCTCCCAGGCCAGCCACGCGCGTGCGGCGGCGCAGTCCGGTGCCGGTATTTATGCCGCCGGCGTGCTGATCAGCGAAAACGGCTACGCCGCGGACAGTGCCTTGTTGCAGGGCTATGCCGCGGAGCATGCAATGCTGGTGCTGATGGCCAACCACGGCGGGCCGACCGGGGGCTGGGTGTCGGCGGGCCGCAGCGCGATCTGGGGGCCGGATGGCGCTCTGATCGTGGCCGCCGCAGGCTGTGGCGATGAGTTGCTGATCGCCCGGCGCCACGCCGGTCGCTGGAGTGGTCAACACGTGACGGTCGAAGCGCCTTGAACGGTTTCCAACTGTGTCCGGCCAACACCCCGGAGGATCTGCTGTTCGCCCGCGACCTGACCCGCAGCACCATGCTGGGCTATTACATTCGTCACGACCTGTTGTGGCTGGACGAAGCCTTCGATGTGGCCTGGGCCGGGCGGGAGAACCTGCTGATCTGCCAGGGCGCCAGGGTACTGGGGTTCGTCAGCCTCAGTCGCGATTCCAGGGCCTTGTATCTTCGCGAGTTGCATGTGCTCGAGGCGTTTCGCGGGCAGGGTGTCGGGGCTTGGGCCATCGAACAGGTGCGGGCGATGGCGCGCGGCGAACGGCGCGGGCTGCTGCGGCTGACAGTGTTCAAGGACAACCCGGCGCAGGCGCTCTATGGGCGCATGGGGCTGAAGGTGGTCGGGGAAGACGAGTGTTTTCTGCGGATGGAGCGAAGCAGCGCCGCGGATGCGTAGCCGCTGGTTGCTGTGCGCGGCGCGGTCGTTCCGAGCGGTGTGGCGACAGGCGAGGCTCAGGCGGGTTCCTGGTCGGGGCCCTCGGGCTCGGCGAGGATGATGCCGTCTTTCATACCCAGCAATACGGCCACCTTGTGCGCCTCTCCGCGTCGTCCTTTCTTGCGGCCGGCCAATACCTGGTAGGTGGTGGCTGGGTCGACCCCGTGCTCACGGGCGAACTGTTGAACCGATTTACCTTGATGTTCAAGCCAGGCCTTGGCTTGTGCGGCAGTGCGGATACCGGGCATAGTTCAAAACCGTTCAAATTTGTTCAATGCTTGAAGGGTGTAACACCCCTAGGGGTGCATAAAAAAGGATCATACATCCAAATGAGTGGAATCGGTTCGCGGTTAAGACAGGAAAGGGAACGCCTGGGGTTGTCGCAGAAAAAATTTGGTGAAGTTGGCGGCGTGGAAGCCAATGCCCAAGGCAGATATGAAAATGGAGACCGTGTGCCCAAGGCGGATTACTTGTCCCGGGTGGCGGCAAAAGGGGTCGATGTCCTTTATATAGTGACCGGCAGGCGGACCCCGACCAGGGCCGATAACCTCAGCCAGAGCGAAGAGAAAATCCTCGTCAGTTATCGGGCTTTGTACAAGGAAGATCAGGACGCGATCCGGCACCTGACCCATACCCTTGCCGAGCTTTCGGTTTCCAGCCTCATGAAAAGAAAGGCGGACGCCCGAGAGCCTTAGGGCAGGGCGTTCGCAGCGCATCAACCATCCACCGGATACCCCTGGTGAACAAGTGCTTTTTATATGGTGTTTGTCATTAGGTCAGCACGCTGCTTTTTTGCTAAGGTGTCCGGCAACCTATAAGACCAAATCGCGAGGTGTCTGCTTGATTAGGGTGCTAGTAGTCGATGACCATGATCTCGTTCGTACAGGTATTACACGAATGCTGGCTGACATCGATGGCCTGCAAGTGGTCGGTCAGGCCGAATCAGGGGAGGAATCCCTGCTCAAGGCCCGGGAATTGAAACCCGATGTGGTCCTCATGGACGTCAAGATGCCCGGGATCGGCGGTCTTGAAGCCACGCGCAAGTTATTGCGCAGTCACCCGGATATCAAAGTCGTGGCCGTCACTGTGTGTGAAGAAGATCCGTTCCCGACTCGCTTGCTGCAAGCCGGCGCGGCGGGTTATCTGACCAAGGGCGCGGGTCTCAACGAAATGGTGCAGGCCATCCGTCTGGTGTTTGCTGGCCAGCGTTACATCAGCCCGCAAATTGCCCAGCAATTGGTGTTCAAGTCATTCCAGCCGTCCAGTGATTCACCGTTCGACGCCTTGTCGGAGCGCGAGATCCAGATTGCGCTGATGATTGTCGGCTGCCAGAAAGTGCAGATCATCTCCGACAAGCTGTGCCTGTCTCCGAAAACCGTGAATACCTACCGTTACCGTATCTTCGAGAAGCTCTCGATCAGCAGTGATGTCGAACTGACGTTGCTGGCGGTTCGACACGGCATGGTCGATGCCAGCGCCTGACAATGACCGACCCGTTTGATCCCCGTGCTTTTCTTTCCACCTGCAGTGGCCGTCCTGGCGTGTATCGCATGTTCGACGGCGATGCACGTCTGCTTTACGTCGGTAAAGCCAAGAACCTGAAGAGCCGCCTGGCCAGCTACTTTCGCAAGACCGGCCTGGCGCCGAAGACCGCTGCCCTGGTGGGGCGCATCGCACAGATCGAAACCACCATCACCGCCAACGAAACCGAAGCCCTGCTGCTGGAGCAGACGCTGATCAAGGAATGGCGGCCGCCGTACAACATCCTGTTGCGCGACGATAAATCCTATCCCTATGTGTTTCTGTCGGACGGCGAGTTTCCGCGTTTCAGCATCCATCGCGGGGCGAAGAAGCAGAAGGGCAAGTACTTCGGCCCGTACCCCAGCGCCGGGGCCATTCGCGAGAGCCTGAGCCTGCTGCAAAAGACCTTCATGGTCCGACAATGTGAGGACAGCTATTACAAGAACCGCACCCGGCCGTGCCTGCAATATCAGATCAAGCGCTGCAAGGCGCCGTGCGTCGGCCTGGTGGAGGCCGAGGTGTACGCCGAGGATGTGCGCCACTCGGTGATGTTCCTCGAAGGCCGCAGCAATGCCCTGACCGACGAACTGTCGGCCGGCATGGAGCAGGCGGCCAGCACCCTGGACTTCGAGAAGGCCGCCGAGCTGCGCGACCAGATTTCCCTGCTGCGGCGGGTGCAGGACCAGCAGAGCATGGAAGGCGGCAGCGGCGACGTCGATGTGGTGGCGGCTTTCGTCAACCCGGGCGGCGCCTGCGTGCACCTGATCAGCGTGCGTGGCGGTCGGGTGCTGGGCAGCAAGAACTTCTTTCCCCAGGTGGGTATCGAGGAAGAGGTGGCCGAGGTCATGTCGGCATTCCTTGGCCAGTACTTTCTCAGCAGCCCGGAGCGCGACCTGCCCAGCGAGCTGATCGTCAACGTGATCCATGAAGATTTCCCGACCCTGATCACCGCGATCCAGGCCTTGCGCGGTCGCGAGCTGAGCATCAGCCACCGGGTGCGTGGCACGCGGGCGCGCTGGCAGCAACTGGCGGTGACCAACGCCGAGCAGGCCCTGAGCGCGCGGCTGGCCAATCGGCAGCATGTGGCCGCACGTTTCGAAGCCCTGGCCGAAGTGCTGAACCTGGACGAGCCGCCGCAACGCCTGGAGTGTTACGACATCAGTCACTCCAGCGGCGAGGCGACCGTGGCGTCCTGCGTGGTATTTGGCCCGGAAGGTCCACTGAAGTCCGATTACCGGCGCTACAACATCGAAGGCGTCACCGCCGGCGACGACTATGCGGCGATGCACCAGGCCCTGACCCGACGGTTCAGCAAACTCAAGGACGGCGAGGGCAAGCTACCGGACATCCTGTTGGTGGACGGCGGCAAGGGCCAGCTATCCATGGCCCGCGACGTGCTCAACGAGCTGGCGGTGCCCGACCTGATCCTGCTGGGGGTGGCCAAGGGCGCGACGCGCAAGGCCGGCTTCGAGACTCTCTATCTCAACGATGCGGCCCATGAGTTCACCCTCAAGGGCGACTCACCGGCGCTGCACCTGATCCAGCAGATCCGCGACGAGGCTCACCGTTTCGCCATCACTGGCCACCGCGCGCGCCGCGGCAAGACCCGCCGCACCTCGACCCTCGAAGGCGTGGCCGGCGTCGGCCCCAAGCGCCGCCGCGACCTGCTGAAACACTTTGGTGGATTGCAGGAACTGTCTCGCGCCAGCATCGAGGAGATCGCCAAGGCGCCGGGGATCAGTAAAAAGCTCGCTGAACTGATTTATGCGAACTTGCATAGCGAGTAGGGGAGAGCTCAGGGGCGGAAAGGGTCAGGCTCGCCATCACACTTCTTCAACCGAGCAATAACGTCAGGAGTAGTTCTCTCGATGTCGACCCTACCAGTCCTGTCAAGGTAGATGTCTATCGTTGCCCAGCGCTTAGGTGTGATGTCGATGCATTTCCGAAAACCTCTGTCGGTCCACCAAAAGAACACCATGAAGAAGTTCTCATCAGGGAATATGACCAAACTCAGATGTAGCTTCCCCTGGTAGCATCCGCTGCCGCGTAATCTTGTCGTGTGTGTCCCAAATTAAGCGCAGTTCGTCCGTGGCCTCTTTCGGGTAATGGACAATTACGCCGGGAGTAGCACAGTACCAAGCCACCAGCGAAGCTATTAAGAGGAAAAGGAGCAAGTAACGAACCTTAAATTTTCTTGCATTTGTGCTCAATGACACCAGCTCCCCATTCCTGTGGTGTAACTGCAAGAACTTCATCCATAACCATTTTCGCCGTTATCCCACCGTTGGGATGTTGGTTAAAGAGTTTAATGCCGATACTGATAGATATACGATCTGGGTTGTCGCACGGAGTTCGTCAACATTTTCAGCCTGGTGAGGTCCTCGATGTTTCCGCCTTTCTGGTGGTTTTGTTATATCGCTGACCTTCCCCCAGGAGTCTGAAACTATCTGCTCGGCTCCTGCCCCATCTGCAAGTACGCTCTCGGAAAATCCCGCAACGCGGCCCACGTACCCATAATGGACATTCGACCAGATATCATAAAAATAATCGTACTTTCCTTGTTTTTGCCAAAGTCCGCCGAATGCCTTACGGATTTTCGGCTTGTGATCCCAAGGTCGATCCTGTCCCACCCGCTCAGTCCAGATAGCAAAAGCCTTTGCTTTCTTTCCGAGCGCCAAGCTGTAGAAGTCTGGAGCAAGACCGAGTCGCATGTAAAAGGGCAAGGCTTCGTACTTTCTTGTTTCTGCTGCGGGGTCAAAGCTATTCAAATCTTTCATTTGCCGCACGGACGGGCTGTTGATGTTGCGGTTCATCTCGCCAGCAATGTAGCTCGCCAGTTCCTCCATGCGGTCGGGGTCGGCACAGACCTTCTCCTCTGGCTGCTCTTCAGGCGCCTTAGAGGTCGCATTGGGATCAATCAAGGCATTTGCAGCAGTCGCCTTCTCGGTCAGCCTCGGGTCGGCCAGCAAGGTTGCCATCTTTTCATCGTCTACCGAGCTGTCTGGGCGAAACACACCGAGGGTTGCGAAGTTAATGATTGCCGCGTCAGGAGTGGGGCCCATGACAAAGCCACCGAAGGTGTCACCCGACCCCGTAATGATTGTCCCACCGTGACTGGTCGGGCTCCCTATGTAGTGGTCAACTAATCCCGGACACGACGTTAAGTTTTTTCTCGGCCTGAGCTTCGACTCTGGGTAAGCAGCTCATTGACTCGACTGCGTAACCGAAGTCGTTCAACGTCCGGAGTTCGACGTCTGAGGCGGTGGGCATAGTGGCACGAGCGAGTGATATCAAAGACCACGCAAAGCCAATCAACCGGCTCTTGGATGCTCAGTTGATCAATCAGCGCGTGCGCTCGTGCTCTTCCGACATCAAGAGCGCGGTAGCCTTTTTTAAAATGGACATCTACTGAGCCATCTGGCCGGATTGCCCCGAGTGCTACGAAGTTGATGATGGCAGCCCCAGGAGCAGGCCCCTATGACAAAACCACCGAAAGTATCACCCGACCCCGTGATGATTGTCCCGCCGTGGCTGGTGGGGCTCCCCAAGTGGGCCATAGGACGACCATTCAGGATGATCGAGGGAAACCCTGTGGTAATGACTGCACCACAGCCGCAAGTGTCACCGACTCGGGCCGCCCCATGAAGTTGATGTCTATGTCACCAGAAGCGGAAGCGATAGGGGTCGTGCCATGACCGGGAAGAGGGCAGACGTGTTTGTCGCCCAGTCGAGCAGAAGAAAGCATTGAACATCATCCTTGCGTGTAAAGGTCCTTTTAGAGCCTCGCGAGCTTACCAAGTATCAAAGGGGAGGGCTGCAGGATGATTCTGAACTTTGCTGATCCCTTCGAGAATCTGGCAGAAAAATCTGAATGACCACCTCAATCCCCATGTGCGCCCAGGTTCCCCCGTGGGCCCTCGCGCCTGAGTCTTATCGCGTGTCCGCATGGGTCCTTATCGCGCCCGCGCTGGCCTCAAAGTGTTAGAACTCTGTTAGAACAATGTTAGACATGCCGTGCGAGATGCCCGTAGAATGGCCACTGCCTGCCTCATCTGGGCCCTTTCTGAGTAGATTGCCAACTCACCTCGTAGCCAGTTGTGCCGATGAATATCCCTAATCTGATCACCGTTCTACGCGTTCTGCTCATCCCAATCTTCATTTTGCTGTTTTATCTGCCTTACAACTGGAGCTACATGGCCGCCAGTTCCGTCTTCGCGTTTGCCGCGGCCACTGACTGGCTCGATGGCTACCTGGCGCGGCGTCTGGAGCAAAGCACACCGTTTGGGGCCTTCCTCGATCCGGTGGCCGACAAGTTGATGGTGGCGGTGGCCCTGGTACTGCTGGTGCAAGAGCACGGCAACCTGTGGCTGACCCTGCCAGCGGCGGTGATCATCGGACGTGAAATCGTCGTCTCCGCCCTCCGCGAGTGGATGGCCGAACTGGGTGCCCGCGCGCAAGTGGCGGTGTCCAACATGGGCAAGTGGAAAACCGCCGCGCAGATGCTGGCGCTGGTGATCCTGCTGGCCAACCCGCCGGCCTTCACCTTCTGGGTGCTGCTGGGTTATGCCTTGTTGCTGATCGCGGGAGGCCTGACCCTGTGGTCCATGCTGCAGTACCTGCGCGCTGCCTGGCCGCACCTGAAGACCGATGTGGAAAAGAAATAAAACTTTTTGAATCAAGGGGTTGACGCAGTTTCGAATTTCTATAGAATGCAGACTACCAAGACGCGGGAATAGCTCAGTTGGTAGAGCACGACCTTGCCAAGGTCGGGGTCGCGAGTTCGAGTCTCGTTTCCCGCTCCAAACATAGCGCTACAGAATCCCACTGAATTCTGTAAGCGATTGAAATCAGGGCATTCGGGTCCTTTTTTCGTTCCGGCGGGAACCACTAAAATCCAGCACTATCCGGTGCGTTTAAGTCCAGGATTAAGTCCAGAATCCTGACGCGTACTGAATCGGTTTGTTGCTGGAGCAGTTTGCATGGCGAGATGAGCATCTGGCCCTGACTCTGTTCAGGAGCTCGCGATGGCACTCTCAGAAATGACAGTTCGGCATGTCCGAATTACCAGCAATGACTACACCCTCGGCGACAGTGATGGCCTCACACTCTATGTGACGGCCAGAGGCGGAAAAGTCTGGCTCTTCCGCTACTGCTGGGCAGGCAAGCAGAAACGCATGTCCTTGGGTTGCTACCCACAAATCTCCCTCAAAGAAGCACGTACTCGACGTGACGAGGCGCGCGCCTTGATTGCCCAAGGCATCAACCCCTATGAGCATCGCAAACAACAGCGGCTTGCTGTTCGTATTACGACAAAGCATGCCTTCGAGGCCGTGTTCAATCAGTGGGTGGAATTCCGCAGGTTGAGTCTGAAGGAGGGCCGCCAAAGCACGCTCTCGCAGATCTTGAGAATTTTCAATAAAGACGTCCTGCCTATACTGGGTGGACGATCTATCTACGATATCAATCGTCACGATTTGCTGGATTTGCTGAGCAGGATCGAACAGCGCAAGGCCTTAACGACAGCCGAAAAATGTCGGACCTGGTTCAATCAATTGTTCCGCTATGCGCTGGTGAAAATAAGGGGCTTGAACACAATCCGGCTTCAGATCTCGATGTTGTCGCGCTCCCCAAACCGCCTGTTACGCATAATCCATTTCTTCGTATGGACGAGCTCCCGGGATTGATGTTTGCTCTTCGGAACTACGGCGGTGCCAAACAAACATGCCTTGGCCTTCGATTGTTGCTGCTGACCGGTGTCCGTACTGGCGAGCTGCGCTTGGCGACTCCCGATCAGTTCGATCTGGAGAAGCGGTTATGGATCATACCGGCGGAGGTGGTGAAACAACTTCAGTTAGCGATGCGAAAGCCAGGTAAGCAGGTCCAAGATGTACCGCCTTATATCGTGCCGCTGTCAGTTCAGGCACTGGAGATCGTGCGTCACTTGCTGGACCAGGTTGTCCCCGCGCAACGCTACTTGTTTGCGCATCGAAGCGACCTGAGCAAGCGCATCAGTGAGAACACTTTGAATGGAGCGTTGCGCCGGATGGGGTATGCCGATCAACTCACCGGTCATGGGAGAGGGAGACGATCTCGATGGTGCTGAACGAGATCGGATACCCCAAAGTGTGGGTGGATGTTCAGCTTTCACATGCCGATCCGGACAAGGTGAGTGCGGCCTACAATCACGTGGAATATGTGGAGCAGCGCCGGACCATGATGCAGGATTGGGCGAACCGTTTGGATTTGTGGGGGCAGGGCCAGCTGAAAGCGGCAAGCTCTCCGCTTACTATTCGTTTAGAGGGTGCAGCTTCGTTACCTTCGTTGGAAAGCGCGAACGCAAACGCCGTTCTGTACAACAGTGGCTTCCCAGCGACGACAGTCCCCGCCTCCAAAATGTCCGTCAGCAACGAGCCGGTCCTTAACGCGGCTCAGCATTCACCTGTCCTACCTGCTCCAGCGCAGACTGAACAGCTGCACGGAACCCCAAGTATCTGACATACAACGCCAGCGGGCCGAGATGCTAGCCACCTATGAAGCTTCGAGTAATTTGCCGCTGCTTGTCTTCGCCAAACTGGCAGGCAAATCCCGAGATCAGATCAACCGCGATATTAAGGCTCGGCGCCTGCTGTCCCTGAGCCTGGGGAATCGCGGTCAGCACATTCCCGATTGGCAGCTTGATCCACTGCGGCACAAGTTGGTAGTTGCTGCGTTAGCGCGGTTTCCGGATGTCGATGCGTGGAGGCTTTATCGGACGGTCTGTGAGCCTCATGAGCGACTGAAGGGTGGTTCGCCAATCGATGTGCTTACACTAGAGAGTTTCGACGTGACTGTGCGAATCGTTTGCGGTGCGCTGAGCTCAAGCTGAGACGCCATCTTCGAGCGGTGACAATGGATGTCGCCGTTTGCATTCAGCGACCAGTCCAAATGTTAGCCTGAAAATCGAAGTGGCAGCATCTTGACGGCAGCACAGTAATTTCTCAATATTCCACCACGCGTCACTGACGGAGGCGTTCGGCTCTAGCTTGGTGAAGCCCCTGCACTGTCGTGTTATCCCCCTCTTTCAAGCCATCTCAATGGTCAGCATCCTCTAGGGTTTCATGCTGATAATTTGAGGTTCGGTCATGGATACTCCAGATACACCTTCACTTTCGATTTTGAAGTCTGATGCTGAAGCACTTTTACGTGACGCTCGTGACGGCTGCCCAGACGCAGTGATTCGACTTGTGCGACAAGGCTTTCGAAGAGCCGAGGAGCTAACGATACATGCCTGCGCGTCGTTGTCGAGGAGTATGGTACGATCTTCGCTGAGGCAGTCCACGAAGAGAGGCTGATCTCTCGTTATGTCCAGCATTCACAAGCAAATGGATTCTGGCGTGAGCCTTATGGGTATCCGTTTCGTCGTGCCCGGTACTTGCGGCAATTTGATGCTTTGGTGGAATGCCTTCGCGATCAGGTACCTTTGGCAGTGGCAGCTCAGAAACGAGATGTTGATTTTGCCGGTTTCCACTTCAGCCGCTTGCTATTCGTACGGATTGGTCAGGTGCTAGGCAGTGTACGAAAAGTAATGTCGCAAACACCGCATGGTGCAAGCCAGTGAGACCATCGCCGCAAAACTTTTCGCCAGCTTGTCGTAGCGCGTACCGATCCGTCGATTCTCTTTCAGCCAACCGAACATGCGCTCAATGATGTTGCGCTGCCGGTACTTGGGCCTATCGAACAGCCTGGGCAGGCCGGGCTTTGGCTTGCGCTTCATGGTGCGCAAGGGAATCACCGGCTGCATCCGGTAGCGGTCGCAATAGCGCCGAAGGTGTTCAGCATC
>NZ_OBDX01000043.1:0-42239 GCF_900215185.1 Pseudomonas sp. LAMO17WK12:I10
GCCTGGTTCTCCTCGGAGCAGGGCAAGAAGGGCCAGATCAAGGTCGGCCAACTGGCGGACCTGGCGGCCCTGTCCGCGGACTTCTTCAGCGTCGAGGAAGAGGCCATCAAGTGGATCGAGTCGGTGCTGACCGTGGTCGACGGCAAGGTGGTGTACGCCGCCGACGACTTCTCCAAGCTCTCGCCGCCGATGGTGCCGGTGCTGCCGGACTGGTCGCCGGTGGTCAAGGTGCCGGGGCATTGGCGTCCGACCTCGCCGCTGGTGGCCCAGGTGCACCAGTGCAGCGGCCCGTGCGCGGTGCACTCCCACAGCCACGAGCGGGCGCGTCTGTCGAATGTGCCGGTCAGCGATTTCCAGGGTTTCTGGGGCGCCTTCGGCTGCTCGTGCTTTGCCTTCTGACGATCCACAACAGTGCCGGCCACAGTGGCCGGTGCCCATAGCGACATCCATCCACCTAGGAGTTTCACATGAGCAACGTACCCTACAAACGTCTGGACATTAATGACGCCGTTGTCTTGTTGGTCGACCACCAGACCGGCCTGATCTCGCTGGTCCAGGATTTCTCGCCGAACGAGTTCAAGAACAACGTGCTGGCCCTGGCCGACTGCGCCAAGTTCTTCAAGCTGCCGACCATCCTCACCACCAGCTTCGAATCCGGCCCGAACGGCCCACTGGTGCCCGAGCTGAAACAGATGTTCCCGGATGCGCCCTACATCGCTCGCCCAGGCCAGATCAATGCCTGGGACAACGAAGACTTCGTCAAGGCGATCAAGGCCACCGGCCGCAAGCAACTGATCATCGCCGGCGTGGTGACCGACGTCTGCGTGGCGTTCCCGACCCTGTGCGCCCTGGAAGAAGGTTTTGACGTGTTCGTCGTGACCGACGCCTCCGGCACCTTCAACGAGGTGGTGCAGCAGGCTGCCTGGGCCCGCATGTCCGCCGCCGGCGCGCAACTGGTCAACTGGTTCTCCGTGGCGTGCGAGCTGCAGCGCGACTGGCGCAACGACATGGAAGGCCTGGCCAACCTGCTGTCGCAGCGTATCCCGAACTATCGCAACCTGATGAACAGCTACTCGGCGTTTACTGCCAAATAAGCTTCGCGTCATCGCTGAGCTGAAAAAATGCCCGCCATTGTGCGGGCATTTTTTTGCCTCGCGGACAGCGCGATCCCTGTAGCCGCTGCCGCAGGCTGCGATCGGCGGCGTAGCCGCCGTAAAACCAGGCGATGTGGTTTTCCAGCAGATCGCGGACTCAGGTTTTGCGGCAACTGCGTTGCCGTTCGCAGCCTCGCAAGCTTGGCAGCGGCTACACAGGCATCGCGGTCCCTGTAGCCGCTGCCGCAGGCTGCGATCGGCGGCGAAGCCGTCGTAAAACCAGGCGATGTGGTTTTCCAGGCAGATCGCGGACTCAGGTTTTGCGGCAACTGTGTTGCCGTTCGCAGCCTCGCAAGCTCGGCAGCGGCTACACAGGCATCGCGGTCCCTGTAGCCGCTGCCGCAGGCTGCGATCGGCGGCGTAGCCGTCGTAAAACCAGGTGATGTGGTTTTCCAGGCAGATCGCGGACTCAGGTTTTGCGGCAACTGCGTTGCCGTTCGCAGCCTCGCAAGCTCGGCAGCGGCTACACAGACATCGCGATCCCTGTAGCCGCTGCCGCAGGCTGCGATCGGCGGCGCAGCCGTCGTAAAATCAGGCGATGTGGTTTTCCAGGTGGAATGAGGTGCCGGAACGCGAAAAAGCCGCTATAAAGCGTTCAGCTGTCAACCAGAGAGTGACAATGAACCCGTTCGAAGACATGCGTATTTTTTGCCAGGTCATGGACGCCGGCAGCTTCACCGCGGCGGCGGATCAGCTGGGCCTGTCCAAGCAGTTCGTCAGCCGGCGCCTGATGCAGCTGGAAGAGCGCCTGGGCGTGCGCCTGCTCAATCGCTCGACCCGACGCCTGGACGTGACGCCCCTGGGGCAGAGCTACTACGAGTCGGCCCTGCGCCTGCTCAGCGAAGTCGAACAGGTGGAGCAGGGCATCGCCGGCCAGACCGTCGAACCCCGGGGCACCATTCGCCTGAGCGCGCCGCTGTCGTTCGCCATGGCCCATCTGGGAGAGCTGTTGCCGCTGTTCCTGCGGCGCTATCGCGATGTCGCGGTCGAGGTCGATCTCAGCGACCGGCCGGTGGACCTGCTTGGCGAGGGCTACGACCTGGCCTTGCGCATCGGCGTGCTGGAAGACTCGACGCTGATCGCCCGGCGCATCGCCTCGATCCAGCGGGTGTATTGCGCCAGCCCGGCGTACCTGGCCGAGCGCGGCACCCCGCTCAGGCCCGAGGAACTACAGGGCCACGACTGCCTGCCTTACGGCCACGGCCGCCAGGTGCAGTGGCGTTTCGAAGGGCAGGGCCACAAGCCCTTGCTGGTCAACGTCACCGGCAGGATGCGGGTCAACAACGGCGAATTGCTCAAGGACGCGGCGATCGCCGGCATGGGCATCACTTATCTGCCGACCTTCATCGTCGAGGCCGCGCTCAAGGACGGGCGGCTGGTATCGCTGCTGGACGGCTTCGAACCCGAGCCCCTGGCCTTGTCGGCGGTCTACCCGCAGCACCGCCAGGGTTCGCGGCCGGTGCAGGTGTTTATCGAGTTCCTGCGCGAACAGCTGAATCGCGGCGTGGTGCCGGGATCGCGATAAGCGCTAGGGAGAATGCAGTGCGTTAGCGGGGGCAGTCCGGGGCAACTGCCTGTTCATCACCGCCCGAACGCCGCCGGCTCTCCCAACAATGCCTTTTGCCGCCAGGCGGGTGCGCTGGTGGGGAACAGCACCTCGGTCGGTCGCAAGCGCGCGATGCCGCAGGCCGCGGCGATTCGCTGGCGTTGCTGGCCGCGGACAAGCGCTTGCCGATAACTGCTTTCGCTCTGTTGCAGCCCCAGCACATAGCCCACGCCTGCCTGGAAATCGCCTGCATGGGCTTGCCACCAGGCTGCGATCAACCGCGGGTCGGGCCAGGGTAGGTTCTCATCGGGGTCCATGACGACATTGGCATCCTCAGGGTCGTCGTTCGGGCCGGCATCGAAATCCGGCAGGTCCTGCAATTCCAGATCGAGCAGCGCCAGGTCGGCGCCAGTCATCAGGCTGAAGGCCTCGCCAGCGACGCGGGCATGCGGCAGGTCGCTCATCTGCTGGATCAGCCAGGGCACACTGACCGGATCGCCCAGCAGCCCGACGGCCTGGATGCCGATGCGCCGCTGCCCGGGGTTCTGCATCAACTGGCGGATCCAGGCGATGCTGTACTCGCGCTGTTGCCAGGCCAGCCATACGCAGAGCGCGCGGTACTGGAATTCGCCCGGTTGCTCGGCGAACTGGCGCAGTGGCTCCAAAGCTTCCTCGTCGCCCATCTGCGCGGTGGCCCAGTTGGCCCAGAAGCGGGTGGCTGCGTCCTGATGCTGGCGGTGGGCACGAATCGCCGACATCAGGTCACGACGGCGCAACTCGCCGGCAGTACGAGCGGCCTGGGCGATAACGGCCACATCGGCATGCGCCAACCCCGCAATCAACACTGCCCCCGGATCACGCCGGTGCATGCCGCAGGCGGCCAGGCCGATGCAGCGAAACAACGCTTGCGGCGAGCCGAGCAGCTTCTCCACCCAGGGTTCGACTCGGGGCCAGTCCAGCCAGCCCAGCGCGGCACCCATATAACGGGCACCGTCGGGGTGGGCGCGCAGATGTTCGGCCAACTGGGTCATTGCGCAAGTATTGGCGGCTTCGAAGGCCAGCACCGTGGCCGCGAATATCTCGCCCTGGGCGTTGGGGTTGAGCTGCTGGAGCACCAGGTCCAGGCTCTTTAGCCCGCCTATCTGCAAAGCATCCAGATGAGCTTCGATGCGCTTGTCGAGATCGAGCAGGTGCGCCAGGTCGTAGTGGGGGGCGTGCACGGCAAGGTCGCGCAGACCGGCCAGAAAGGTGGCCTCCTCAATATGCTGGTCGATGACGATACTGAGGCTCGTCATCGATCAGTTTTCTGGGCAAACATGACGCCGCCACGTGCTGCCGTCGAAACTGAGCACGCATTCGTCGCCTGCCACCCACAGCACATCGGGCTTGGCATCGATGGCGTAGTAGGCCTTTTTGCCCCTCAGCGGCACCTTGGTCTCGCGCAGCTGCACGCCGTCGTACTCAAGCAACTGGTCGGTTGCGGTCACGTAGAGCTTGCCGGCGAACTCAACCATGTTTTCCAGCACTTCGGCGCACAGGTCGCGATCGCCGATATCTGTCCATCCCGCCTGCGCGCTGCCTCGTAGCAGGATCCCGCCGGACCCGCCGATGTACACCACACCATCGGCGGCGCAGTGCACGCAGTAAAGCGGCAGGTTGGTGGGGGCCACCGATGCCTGCCAGCCATTGCCGTCCCAGTGCCAGATGGCGCCGCCATCGCCGACGGCATAGACATCGGCGCGCGAGAACCCGTCAATGCCGTTCAGGCAGGCCGTGACCTCGTCCACCAATGGAACATAGAGCCCCTGGTCGATGCGCTGCCAGACGCCCTTGCTTTGCCTCAATACCTGGTTCTGTGTGCCGCAGGCATACAGTTCGCCATCCACCTCGCAGAGGTCCATCAGGTAGACATTGTCGATGTCCAGCGTGGTGTCGGTGCTGGACTGCCCGGAGGGGTGTTCACGGAGTAGCCCGGCCCGCCCGAGGAAACAGTAGTTACCTTTCTGTTGCCCGCGCAGCGGTGCTCTCTGCAGAGCGCTGTAGACCACCTCGGGAATGTCGTAGACATGGAACCAGTCGTCCTGGTCGATCATCATCACCCGGGTTACGCTGGGTTCCGCGCCCTCCAGATAGAGATGTCCGCCGAGCAGCGCCTGCTCCGGTCCGATCGCGATAATGTTGGTGAAGTAGAGGGCGGTTTCGCTCTTTGCCATGGTTCAGATCCTATGGGCGTCCTGCGGGGGCTGGTGCGGAACGTGCGGGTGGTATGACTTTGCCCGCCGCGCCCGAGGCACGGAGGTTCAAAGTGTTGGTGCAGCCAGGTCCTTTCTTCGGCTTGGCCTTGTAGTACTGGTCGAGCTGGAAGGCGACGCATTCCTGCTCTTTTTTCGTCAGGTCGCGCGGGGGGCTCAGCGCGCCTCCCGCCGAGGCTGCCGCAGTGTTGCGTGCGGTTTCATATTTGAACGGCTTGCCCTTGTCGAAGTGGTCCAATTCGACCGGATCGAACTTCGCATGGCAGCGCTTGTGCGAACCCTGGTGCTGGTTGCCGCGCGACACGCAGATCACCGGGGCTTTCGAGTGACTGTAACCGGCCTTGCCGCGCATGCAGCGGCCGGGTATCAGATGGTGGCCGGTTTGCGCCGCTCCGCTCGCTGTGTTCGGACAGGCCTTGCTATAGGGCTGCAGGCGCAGGTGTCCCATGCCGGCGCACTTGCCGCCCGGCTTGAAGGCCGCCTTCATCTTCGAGGTGTGCGGCCAGGTTGCCGTGTTGCCAGGAGACGGATTGTGGTTGTGGGTGGTCAGGTCGAGATGGCGAACGACGTTCAATCCCTCGAACTTCACGTCCATCGACCAGGAGATGAAATAGACCTTCCCGGTATTGGTACTGGTGATAATGCCTTTCTTCGGCGCTCGACCTGCCTCGTCGCCATAGCTCTTCTTGAAATGGCTCTTATTCTTGAGCATCACTTCCTTGCCGGTGATCTTGACGGTCCGAGTGCCCTGCGTCGTGTCCTTCGACATGCCGGTATTCGGATAGGGGATCGGTACGCCCAAGGGGGTAGGCGGTGCCTGTGGCGGGGTGAAGCAGACGTCGGGAAACGAGGCTATCGATTTCCCCGAGGCCGACTTGCAGGAAAGTTCTCGACCATTGGCGTAGACCTCATTGGCCATCTAGTTCGCCCTCACACGCTGGTAGCCGAGCACCATCGCCGCCCGCTCGCCCCCATCATTGCTCGAATGGCAGAGTACCTGCGCGCTGTGGCCGTAGCCTTTGCGCGAGGCAGCCAGGGCAATGCACAGCAGCGCGGGTCCGGTCATTGCCCCGCACTCGCCGATGCAGTCCGCGGGGCTCCAGAGCTCGACGCGCTCCTTGTGTACCCGCAGGGTCCGGCTCAGGGTCAGCGCGGCTTCCTTGAAGTAATACTGCTCACCCGTCAGGTCGGCGAGACGATAGTCGATATGCTCGAAGCCGAAGCCGCAGTCATCGAACGCCGCTTTCACCGCCTGAGTGAGCCCGTCCGCGCGAAATGGCAGCCCCTCGCTTTCGACAGTAGCTTTTTCCCTTCCGAAACCAAGCCCAAGGCATAACAGTTGCGGCTCTTCGCTGGCCCGCACGGCCGTCACCAGTATCGCCGCAGCGCCTTCGCCAGGAATGAAGCCGTTGTCGCAATGACTGCTGAGTAGCCGGTCTCGCTCCTGATAGGCCGCGAGCGTCGCCCCGGTGAGATAGGAATCGACACCTGCGATCAGTACCTTCGAACATCCCTGCTCGATGAGTCTACGTGCGTTGATCAATGCCACCGCGGCGCTCACCCGGCCCCGCGGGATCACACAGGAGCGCTCGTGAAAGCGCTGGCCGAGGCGCTCCTCGATGGCCAGCAGCAAGGACTCGTCCAGGCGCTCCAGGCGTCCTGGACGGTCGCTCTCGGCCACGCCGAGCAGCAGCGGTATGTCGTGGACGTCCTCGTCGGACAGACCGGACAGGCACTCTGCGATGGCCATGCTGGCCATTCCCACCAGTTGTGCATATCCGGAGGACGGCTCAGGCAGGATCACGGGCGCGCCGATCAACCATTCCCCTGCCTGGTCAATGAAACGGGTTTCCTGGAAGTTGTCGATGGCGCAACGGATCGCCGCGCAGCTCGCGGGGGCGCTAAGGCCAACGGCGCTGACCATGCCGGAGCCGATGATGCACAGTGCGGTCATCAGGGCGTCTCCTCGGGTGTGCGTTTGGCTTTCACCAGGGCCGACAGCGACGGGTAGTAATCCTTGCCCAGTTCGCGGGCGCGCCACCAGCCCGTGGACATAGTGCCGACCAGCACCTGAGCGATCTCGAACAGGTTGCGTTGTAGCGGACGGGAGACACGCCAGGTCAACTGCACCTGGCACGTGTCGGTGTCGATCAGCAGGGTGTCGATCACCGCCTGCACGGTTTCATGGCCGCCTTTTTTCAGGAAGAAGGTCACCGGCACCTCCATCTGGGGAATGCGAAAGCCCGCGCGCTCCTGGGGCGTGAGGTTGAGCAACAGCACATCCTCACCACCGCGCAGGTAGTGGGTCTGCTGATCCTCAGGAGCCGCCTGAAAGTAGCGCTGGTCGAAATCCGCCGGCAGAAAGGGAAAGCAGTCGGCCAGCCAGGCCTCGTCGTAGGTGCCGGCGAAGCGAGCGCGTTGCGGCCAGCCACGGCCGAGGGGGCCGAGGGCCATGGGGCGGAAGTCGCCAGAGGGACTGTCGATCGGTTTGCCCAACTCCTCGGTGCTCGGCATCGGCATGCCGACGATGTCGGCACTGTCGGCGCTGCGTGGGTACCAGCCGCAACCGATCGGATTGTCCAGGTAGCAGTGGCGTAATTGGGGGTCGTTGGCGATCGGATGGCTGCCGCCAAACGCCCGGGCGTAGGAGATGTCCTGCTCGGTAAACGGCTGCGGCAAGCCGGGAGCAACGCCCAACAGCCCCGATTGCCATTGCCGTGGACCGAGGACGGAAAAAGCCTTGCTCATCCGCCCGACGCGAATGCCCGCGGTCAGTTGCGTCACGGGACGCCCGCCTGGGGCGTAGGCCTTGCCGCGCACCAGGACATCGCAGCATGGCTTGACCGGGGCGAAGTCCATTTCCTGCAGCGGGGCGCTGAGGCCGGGCTCGCCGAGGAAGGTGTCGGCCATCAGCAGCGGTTGCTGGGTGTCGGCGAGGGTAGCCGCGCGGCCGTCCAGGGGCAGGTTGAACGTGCCCTTGGCCACCACCACCAGGGATTCGCGGCCATCGGGCGCCAGGCCCTGGGTATAGGCGGCAAGCAGTTGGCTGGCGTTGAGCAGTTCCATAGGCCGGATACCTGTCTAGTTGATCTGCACCGAACCGCCCTTGATGCGGTTGACCCCGCTGGAGCGGCTGGACAGGTAGGCGCCCTGGATGATCACCTTGCCTGCGCGGGTCAGGGTGATGCTGGCCTTGCCGCAACGCAGGACGATCTCGCGTTCGGCGCTCAGTTCCAGGCACTGCTCGTCCAGCCGCACGCTGGCGACGGGCTCGGGTGGGGCATCCGCGCCGAGCAAGCGGCCGATCACCAGTGGGCAAGCCGGGTCGCCGCCTTCGAACATCAACGCGACCTGGCCGCCGATATCCGCGGGGCCCAGCAGCGCGGTGCAACGGGCAACGACGCCGCTGCCATCCGGGCAACCCGGGTAAACGACCCTGGGCGCACTGGCGTGCGGCAGCTCGAGCAGGGTGCCGATGACCACTGCATCGATGCGGGCTTGCATGGGGAGCGGGTGTTGAACCGTCATTGCATGCCTCCACTGTGCTAGTTCTGCAGGATCTTCTGGCCCTTGACCACCACGTTCCTGTTGGCCTTGATGTTGATGGCGCCGGAGCCGTCGATGGTGATGTCCTTGCCGCGAATCATGATGGTGCCGTCCTTCTTCATGGTGATGCTGGCCGCGCCCGTGGTCAGGGTGATGGAGTCGCCGGCGGTGAGGGAGAAGTTCTTGCCGACGTCCAGGCTGTCGTTCTGCTGGATGTTGGTGGAGCGGTTCTGGGATACGTCGCGGGATTCGTTCTTGCCGATCTGGGTGCTCTGGTTGCCGTTGATCTCGATACCTTCGTTGCCCTTGACCGTTTCGTTGCGGTTGCCGGTGATGTCGATGGTCTCGTTGCCGCCCACGTCCTCGGTGCGGTTGCTGACGATGCTGATGGTTTCGTTGGCACCGACCTTTTCCGTGCGGTCCGCGCCTATGGTGATGGTCTCGTTGTTGCCCACCTTCTCGGTGCGGTTGGCGCCGATGGTGATTTTCTCGTCGCTGCCGACATCCTCGGTGCGGTTCACACCGATGGAGATGGTCTCGTTATTGCCGACCTTTTCCTTGCGGTCCACGCCGATGGTGATGGTTTCGTTGTTATCGACGGTTTCGGTGCGGTCGTGTTTGACGTGCACGGTTTCGTCGTTGTCGATGGTCTTGCTGCGGTCGTGGCCGACCCAGTGGGTCTCGTCGTTCTCGACCTCGATGTCCTGGTTCTTCTCTGCGTGGATGAACAACTGCTCCGCGCCCTTTTTGTCCTCCATGCGGATTTCATTGAAGTTGGCGGGCGAGCCCTCCTTGCTCGAGCGGCTTTTCACCCCGCTCTGGGTGGCATTCGCCGGCAGTTCGTAGGGCACGGTCTGTTCGGCGTTATAGACGCGGCCGGTGATGATCGGGCGATCCGGGTCGCCTTCGAGGAAACCGACTATCACTTCCTGGCCGATCCGCGGGATCTGCACCGACCCCCAGTTCTTGCCGGCCCAGGCCTGCGACACGCGCATCCAGCAGGAGCTGTTTTCGTTGGATTGGTCGTGGCGATCCCAATAGAAATGCACCTTGACCCGGCCATACTGGTCGGTCCAGATCTCCTCGCCGGCGGGGCCCACCACCTTGGCGGTCTGCGGCCCGCGGACAATCGGCAGGGGCGTCAGGGGCAGGGGGCGGAAGGCCTGGCTGGCATCCATGCAGTCCAGCTCGCTGGTGAACTGCTCGGCCAGGTCCAGTTGCCCGCTTTCATAAAGCTCCTGGCGGATCTGGTAGCGGGCGACCACCACCAGGTATTCGCGATTCTGGTCGGCGCGCTCGTAGCCGGTCAGCTTGAACAGATGGCCGCAGCCCAGGCCACGCGCCCGACCGCGCAACTGCACGCGCTCGAACTGGCTGTGAATGGCCTGGATACGGGTGCGTGCGTAATGCTCGCCATCCTTGCTCTGGACGTATTCGCCCGGGTAGTCGTAGAGCGGATGGTCGCCGTTGCTGTGGCTGCGCGACACGCTGGAGCGCACTTCGAGGCTGGCGCCGGGGCGCTGGAAGTCGTAGTCGTTCAACGCCAGCGAGCCCGGCTGGACTTCCCGCGCCAGTTGCCAGTCGTAGAAGTGGTCGCGCTCGCGCATCTGCTGGTCGGGCGGGTAGAAGGGCACCGAGGCGTAGTCGGCCACCGTCGAGTGGGCGCCGTAGGCGTCGGCCAGCACCAACACGTGACGCGCTTTCTCATGGCGGAAGTAGTAGTAGATGCCTTCCTGCTCCATCAGCCGGCTGATGAAATCGAAGCTGGTTTCACGGTATTGCACGCAGTATTCCCACTCGCGGTAACTACCGCTCAGGTTGTCTTCGAAATCGGAGAAGCCGAGGTCGCGGAACACCTGCTTGATGATGTCCGGCACCGTCTTGTTCTGGAAAATCCGGCAGTCCGAGGTGCGCGTGAGCAGCCAGAACCAGGGCCGCAGGCTGACCCGATAACCGGCGAACTGGCCGTGGCCGGTCAGTTGCCGGCAGCCGCAGGCAATGCCATGGAAGTAGCGTTTGCCGCCGCCGTGCAGCTCCAGGGTCAGGCCCATCGGCTTGCCCAGCAACTGGTCGAACTTGATCGCCCGGTCTTCGGACGTGAGGTCCAGTTCGTAATGGAACAATCGCCCCAGCTCCTCGCTGCCTTCCATGCCCTGCAACAGCAGGACCTCGCCGCCGAGGGGGCTGTCGACCTGCACCAGGCGGGTGCTTTGCGTGATTGCCATAAACGGCTTCCTCCGGCTCGCGTTCGGGCGTCAGTCGGTCGTCTCGCCAACATGCGGGTCGAATGCGTAATGCAGCGCATTGTCCCGTTGGCTGATGCGCACGCCCGCCAGCGGCTTGCCCTCGAGCATGCGGGTGAGAAACTCCCGGCTCATATCCGGCAACAGGGTATTGGTCAGGATGGCGTCGATCATCCGTCCGCCGCTCTCGATCTCGGTGCAGCGCGAGACGATCAGGTCGACCACGCTGTCGTCGTAGGCGAAGGGCACCTTGTGCCCGCTTTCCACGCGCTGCTTGATCCGCTCCAGTTGCAGGCGGGTGATGGCCTTGAGCATCTCGTCGCTCAGCGGGTAGTAGGGGACGGTCACCAGGCGCCCGAGCAGGGCCGGCGGGAACACCTGGAGCAATGGCTCGCGCAGCGCCTTGGCGATGGCATCGGGGTCGGGCAGCCGTTGCGGGTCGCGGCACAGGCTGGCGATCATCTCGGTGCCGGCATTGGTGGTGAGCAGGATCAGGCAGTTCTTGAAATCGATCAGGCGGCCTTCGCCGTCCTCCATCACCCCCTTGTCGAACACCTGGAAGAAGATTTCGTGCACGTCCGGGTGGGCCTTCTCCACCTCGTCCAGCAACACCACGCTGTAGGGTTTGCGCCGCACCGCCTCGGTCAGCACGCCGCCTTCGCCGTAACCGACATAGCCGGGCGGGGCGCCCTTGAGGGTGGAGACGGTGTGCGCCTCCTGGAACTCGCTCATGTTGATGGTGATGATGTTCTGCTCGCCGCCGTACAGGGCCTCGGCCAGGGCCAGGGCGGTTTCGGTCTTGCCCACGCCCGAGGTGCCGGCGAGGAGGAACACGCCAATCGGTTTGCTGGGGTTGTCCAGCCCGGCGCGCGAGGTCTGGATGCGCTTGGCGATCATCGCCAGGGCATGGTCCTGGCCGATGATGCGTTTTTTCATGTGCTCGTCGAGCCTGAGCACGGTGTCGATTTCGTTGCGCGCCATGCGCCCGACCGGGATGCCGGTCCAGTCGGCGACCACCGCGGCCACCGCCTGGTAATCCACGGTGGGCAGGATCAACGGGCTTTCGCCCTGCAAGGTGGCGAGGCGGCTCTGCAGGTCGCCGAGCTTGTCGCGCAATGCCGTGCGTTCGGCTTCAGCCAGGCGCGGCGATGCAGCGCCGGCCTCGCCGCTGGTGTCGTCCAGCGGTTCGGCGGCGGCGCGCAGGGTGGCGCGGGTCGCCAGCAGTTCATCGACCAGGGCTTTCTCTTCGCCCCAGCGACTCTCCAGGGTCGCCAGGCGTTGACGTTCCTCGGCGAGGGCCGCCTCGACCTCCTGCTGGCGAGTGCCGATGGCAATGCCAATGGCCTGCTCGCGGCCGATGATCGCCTGCTCGGTGCTCAGCGCCTCGATGCGTCGGCGGCTGTCGTCCACTTGCGCCGGTACCGCATGCAGGCTGATGGCGACCCGCGCGCAGGCGGTGTCGAGCAGGCTCACCGACTTGTCCGGCAGCTGCCGGGCCGGAATATAACGGTGCGACAGCTTGACCGAGGCCTCCAGCGCTTCGTCGAGGATCTGCACCTTGTGGTGCTGCTCCATGGTCGAGGCGACGCCGCGCATCATTAGGATCGCCTTGGCCTCGGACGGCTCGTCGACCTGCACCACCTGGAAGCGCCGGGTCAGGGCGGGGTCCTTCTCGATATGCTTTTTGTATTCGGCCCAGGTGGTTGCCGCCACGGTGCGCAGGGTGCCACGGGCCAGGGCCGGCTTGAGCAGGTTGGCGGCATCGCCGGTACCGGCCGCGCCGCCGGCACCGACCAGGGTATGGGCCTCGTCGATAAACAGGATGATCGGCTTGGGCGAGGCCTGCACATCCTCGATGACCTGGCGCAGGCGCTGTTCGAACTCGCCCTTCATGCTCGCGCCGGCTTGCAGCAGGCCGACGTCCAGAGTGCGCAGTTCGACGTCCTTGAGGCTCGGCGGCACGTCGCCGGCGACGATACGCAGGGCGAAGCCCTCGACCACCGCGGTCTTGCCGACCCCGGCTTCGCCGGTGAGGATGGGGTTGTTCTGCCGGCGGCGCATCAGGATATCGACCAGTTGGCGAATCTCCTCGTCGCGCCCGACTATGGGGTCGAGTTTGCCGCTGCGGGCCTGTTCGGTGAGGTCTACGGTAAAGCGCTTGAGCGCCTCCTGCTTGCCCAGCGCGCTGGGCGCCAGGGCGCCGCTCGCTTCGCCCGGCGCGGCGGTGGCGTTGAAACCGTCGCTGGCGGCCAGGCCATTTTCCGGCGAATCGCCGAGGTATTCGTCGAAGCGCTCGATCAGGTGCTCCACCTTGATCTTGTCGAACTCGCGGGAGATGGCCGAGAGGGCGTGGCGCAGGCTCGGTGTCTTGAGCATGCCGACGACCAGGTAGGCGCCGCGCACCTGGCTTTCGCCGAACAGCAAACTGCCATAGACCCAGCCGCGCTCCGCGGCTTCCTCGACCTGCAAGGACAAGTCGGTGATCGAGGTCGAGCCGCGCGGCAGGCGGTCCAGGGCGTCGGTGATATCCCTGGACAGGCGCGCCGGGTCGAGGCTGAACTGGCGGACCAGGCGGTGCAAATCGCCGTCCTGCAATTGCAGCAACTGATGCAGCCAATGCACCAGCTCCACATAGGGGTTGCCGCGCAGTTTGCAGAACACCGTGGCGGCTTCGATGGCCTTGTAGGCCGGGCTGTTCAACTTGCCGAACAGCGCGGCGCGGCTGATCTCACTCATGATCGCTGCTCCTTGAGGGGGTGGTATGGCTGGCGTATTCGCGGGCCAGCAGCAGGTCGCCGGCATCCGTCGGCGGGCTGCCGAGCCAGGTGTCGAAGCCCAGGCGGGTCTGGCCGTCGAGATCGATGCGCGGCACTTCCTGGTGCCGCAGCAGCAGATTGACTTCCCAATCCAGCTCTTCGCCCTGGTACTCGGCGACCCAGGCGGCCAGTTCGCCGAAGCTTTCCTGGCCGGGCAGCAGGCGGCGGTATTGCTCCAGGCTCAAGGGCCCCAGGCGGATGCGGAATTTATGCTGGCGATCCCAGACGTGGGTGCCCAGGCTCAGGTCGCTGCCGAGCGAGCAGAGCGCCACGCCCAGCTGGCTGCGCTGCGGCAACTCCAGCCACTGGCCGACGTATTCCTCGATGCTGACCGGCACGCCGAAATAGTCTTCCAGGATCGCGCGCAAGCCGTCCGGGTAGCGGGTTTGCGCCGCCAGGTGGCCGGTGAAGTGGTAACGCGCCGAGTCGGCGATCGGGCCCTGGCCGAGCAGGCTGGTCATGCCCCGCCCGGACAGCGCGGCCAGGCGCATCGACCAGTAGTCGTGAGCGGGGCGGTCATGGCTGACGGTCGGCCGCGCTTCGGCCCAGGCGCGGTAGAACAGGCATAACAGGCGGTGATTGAACACGTCGAGAAAGCGCGTGAAGCTGGCGTCGTCGTTGTTGCGCTGGCGATCGCGGGCGTATTCGGTCAGGTGCAGCGGCAGCGGGCCGTTGGGCCCGGTGAGGCCGAAGAACAACTGTTCGATGCGCGGCGCGGCGCCCTCGGGGCCGGTCTCGATGCTGGCCAGGGTCGAGGGGGCGAAGCCGCAGTCGGGTTTTTGCCCCAGGCGCAGCGGGTCGTCGTGCAAGCGCAGGGAATGGCCGATGCGCGGCCGGTCGCTGGCCTCGCACTCGATGCGCCGTAGCGCCTGGAAGAAGTCGTAGGCCCAGGGCTCGTCGGCCATCCGCTCGATGCTGTGCAGCGGTTTCAGAGGTTCGGTCGACATCCGGGGTGCGCCTGCCATCGCATGATTTCGCCGCGCTCGGTGGTGCGCAGCACGGTTTCGGTGAAGCTGTTGATCGACACGTAACGGGCCAGGAAGCGCTCGAACACCGCGCCCAGCAGGTACACGCCGGTGCCGCGGAAGGCGTTTTCGTCGAACTCCAGGCTGATCTCCAGGCCACGGCCAAAAACGATCGGTCCCGGCATCGGCAACCGGCGGGTGCAGGGCATGCTGCGCACCTGGCGCAGGCCCTCGATTTGCAACTGCAGCGCCGCATCGCCGGGGTCGCCGTACAGGCGCAGCAATTCGCGCAGCGCCGCGGCCCCCTGGCCCTGTTCGCTCAGCGACAGGTAGTTCAGCGACAGCTGGCTGATCAACCGCCAGGCGCTGGCATCGTGCGCGCGGCTCGGCCGCGGCCGGCTTGGCCCGGCCAGGCAGCGCACGGCCAGCACCGGGGCGCTGTCTTCCAGGGTGAAATCGCTTTTGCCGGTACCCACCGGCATCAGCAGCGGCAAGTCGCGGTTGGTGCACAGGGCGCTGAGGCCGAGCTGGCGCAAGTCGTGGCGATAGGGCGCCTGGTTGACATCCACCAGCGAGACGAAGGTTTCGCTGCCGATATAAGTCGAGCGTGGCCCGCGTCGCCGTTGCTGGCTGGACAGGCGACGCGGCTCGCGGCGGACGATGTAGTAGGCCTGCTCGCGGCCATAACGCAGCGGGTCGCGGATCGCATAGAACGGCTGGAACGGCTGCTCGGGGCCGCTGCCATGGCCGGTGACCTGGGTCAGGGAATGGATCTCGAAATCCAGCGGCCGGGTGCGGTCGGCGATCACCTGGTGCTCATGCACCCGCTCGCTCAGGTGAATGCGATCGGTGCGGCGTGCAAACAGGTTCACCGCCGGGGTGCAGAAGGGCACGAATTGGGCTGCGGATACCGTGCCTTCCAGGGTGCTGTCGAGGCGATCGAACAGCACCACCACCTCCAGTTCCTGGCTGGCGCAGCGCTGCACACCGGCGCCCAGCCCGGTGAAGTCGACGAACAAAAAACGATTGGGCAGGGCGAAATATTCCTGCAGCAGGCGATACCCCTGGAAGGCCCGGGGCACCACCGGCAGCACCGCGTCCTGATCGTCGAAGCCGCGCGCCTTGAGGCTCTGCAGAGGCAAGCGCTCGGCCCAGTCGCCATCGACGCTCTTGATAAACACCGCGCAGGCGTTGCCGAGCAACTGCTCGTACAGACGGAAAGGTTGCTCGTCGGCGCCGTTGAGGTAGAGCGGCAGGCTGTCCAGCGCCAGGGCGTTGAACGGCAACCCGGCGCCGCAGCGCAGGCGCAGGCGCAACCCGGCCTTGGCCTTGGGTTCGCTGGCGGCCAGTCGGCCGAGGGTCGCTGCCGGGTTGCCGAAGTATTCGGCATGGCTGACCTGCAACGGCCACAGCGTCACGGCATGGGCGCTGCGGTATTCGCAGGCGGTCTGCTCGCCATGGCCCAGCTGGCCGCGCAGGGCGGCGTGGCGTTCGACCGTGAAGCCGCTGGTCAGCGAACCCTCGTTGGGGTCGGCGACCAACTGGACCACCACCACCGAAGGCGTTGGCGCCAGGTAATGGGGGTAGGCGATTTCCAGCAGATTGTGGGTGAAGGTCGGGTATTCGGCGTCCAGCTTCAGGTGGACCCGCGCGCTCAGATAGGCGAAGCCCTCCAGCAGACGCTCGACATAGGGGTCGGCGCATTCGATGCCGGACAGGGTCAGGCGGCTGGCAATCTTGGGGAACTCCTGGGCGAACTCGGCGGCGCTCTCGCGGATATGCTGCAGCTCCTGGTTGTAATACTCGAGCATGCGCGGGTTCATTGGCGTCTCCTGGCGGGCTCGGCCGGCGTCACCTTGACGTGCCCGGTTTCCAGGTCGAGGGCGGTGCTGAGCAGCAAGCGCAGGGGCACCGGCTCGGCCCACAGATCGCCCTCGATCTCGAAGCTCAGGGCGTTGTGGCTCATGTCATTGCCGTCGAGTCGCGCGCGAACCTTCAACGAGCCTTTGAGGATGCGCGGCTCAAAGGTGGCGATGGTGTCGCTGAACAAGGCTTCGATGGCCTGAACGTCGACACTCGAGGCGGTATGTCCGGCCAGGGGCGGCAGGCCGAAATTCAGCACCGAGTTGCCCGCTGGCATCTGCGCGGCCTGCTCCGGATCGAACAGCACGCAGGTGTTGAACAGCCAGGCCAGATCGCGCAGCACGCAAGCTTTCAGCTGGGTCAGCGACATGACGCGGCGCTCGGCGGCTTCTTTCGGGTTGTGCGGATCGTCGTCGGTCAGGCGATCGAGCAACGAGGGTTGCAGGCGTTCTTGCAGAGTCAGCTCGGCCATCTTCGGTTATCCCTGTCGGTGAAGCTGAGGCTGTGCAGTTGATCCCGCAGGGCCCGCAAGGCGCCGCCCAACTGACCTGCACACATCGGCTGTTCGGCGTCCATCGCCATTTCCTTGTTCGCAGGCTTCGAACCGAGCCCTGGCGTGCGCTCAAACGTCGGGTTCGAACAAGCCGATAAACATTTTCTCATCCCACTGGAAGGGCGGGCAGGCCGTCACTCGGCTCACCGCCGCCGAGGCTTCCAGAGTCTGACCGGAGCCGCTGCGTAGCGCCTGGATCTCGGTACGGCAATCCCGACTGGGCGGGGGCAGTTGCTCGCTGCTTTCCACCAATATCACCTGGCGCGTCCCCACCTGCTTGGTGCGCAGCGTGCCGCTGGGGTCACGGTGGAACTGGCAAGGCCATTTCAGGCTCAGGTCGATGCCGGGTTGCTGCGGGACCAGCACACGACAGTTGCCATTGCGCTCTTCCAGCAGCAGATCCTGGGCCAGGAAGCGCGCCTGAGTGGTGTTATCGACCGGGTTCTGCGCGCAGGCGGAAAAAATCAGGCACGACAAGCCCACGGCGACAAGGCGAAGCAGGTGCCGATTCATGACAGCTCCCAGAACCACACCTGGGCGGAGTGGTTGGCCGGGTCGTCGTAGGTCTTGGTGAAACCGCGGCTCCACAGATCGATATGGTCGCCGGCCGCGCGACTCTCGCCGCTGCGGGTAAAGCAATCCTTGAAAAAAATGATCCCGTTCTTCTCATTGAGCTGCAGCTTGGCCTTGGCCGCGTCGGTAAAGATGCTCGGCCGGCCCAGATGCTGGCGCCACAGCCAGTTCGCCAGCGATTCGGCACCGCGGGCGTGGCCGTGGCTGCAGCGCGGTTCCGAATAGGTGTGGCCATCCACGAGGATGCTTCGCTCGGCGTTGAGCGTAATGCTCAGGCGGATCGCGCATTGATTTTCCCAACCGCCATCGCAAGGCTGGCTTTCAGCCGGATAGTTGTTCCACAGATTGATGAACGCGGGTCTGGCCATCATCGAACCTCCTGTTGCGTCGTGGCCCCTGGTACAAGCCGAGCACCCTGCGGCAGGGCAGCAGGGTGGCTGGCGTCACACCTTGACGTTTTGGCGGATATTCCAGCCGTACTTGACCGGGCCGCCGTCCTTGGAACCGTCCTGCTTCTGCGGTTGGTAGTCGACCAGCACCTGGCCGAAATTCAGCGCGATGTTTTCGGTCAGGCGATCCGCGCCGCCGCTGCCGCCGGTGCCGATCGAGGACACCAGGACCTCCTTGAGGGTGATGGTCAGGTACTCGACCGGATCGTCGCCGCCGGCCTTGCGCACCGTCAGCTTGGCCTCGTCGTAATGCTTGCCGCTGGAGCAGGCCATCATCAGGTTGGGGGAGGATTTATCCACCCACTTGGTCAGCGTCAGGTCGTGGATATTGACCTTCCCGGCACCGCCGCCACCGCCCACATGCATGTTGCCGGACTGGGCCATGGCCCAGCTCCAGGAGAGCACGTCGATCTCCTCCTTGTGGTTCTTGTCCTGGGACTCGCCCTTGACGTCGCCGATCTTGATAAACATATCAACAGCCATCATGCCTCCTTAAGTGGTTTGCACCACTGTGTGCCAGTGATTCGCCACGCTGCGTCGCAGGGCACCCGCCACCACGGCGAATGCCTCCTGAGATGAATCAAACCGCCTTGGCGGACGGAAGTTTGGATACCAGCCGCAGCGATACCGTGAGCCCTTCGAGTTGGTAGTGCGGGCGCAGGTAGAACTTGGAGCTGTAGTAACCGGGGTTGCCCTCGATCTCCTCGACCACCACCTCCGCCGCGGCCAAGGGGTGCTGCGCCTTGGTGGTTTCGGTGGAGTGGGCCGGGTCGCCGTCCACGTAATTGAGAATCCAGTTCTGCAGCCAGCGCTGCATGTCGTCCTTTTCCTTGAACGAGCCGATCTTGTCGCGAACGATGCACTTCAGGTAATGGGCGAAGCGGCAGGTGGCGAACAGGTAGGGCAGGCGTGCCGCCAGGTTGGCGTTGGCGGTGGCGTCGGGGTCGTCATACTCGGCCGGCTTCTGCAACGACTGGGCGCCGATGAAGGCAGCGAGGTCGGTGTTCTTCTTGTGTAGCAGCGGCATGAAACCGTTCTTCGCCAGCTCCGCCTCGCGCCGATCGGCGATGGCGATTTCGGTCGGGCACTTCATGTCCACCCCACCGTCGTCGGTCGGGAAGGTGTGTGTCGGCAGGTTCGGCACCTCGCCGCCGGACTCCACGCCGCGAATCCGCGAGCACCAGCCATAGAGCTTGAACGAGCGGTTGATGTTCGCCGCCATGGCATAGGCCGAGTTGGCCCAGGTGTACTTGGAACTGTCGGCGCCGTTGGTTTCCTCTTCGAAGGCGAAGGCGTCCACCGGGTCGGTCTTGGCGCCGTAGGGCAGGCGGGCGAGGAAACGCGGCATGGTCAGGCCGATGTAGCGCGAGTCCTCGGAGTCGCGCAGCGAACGCCAGGCAGCGTATTCCGGCGTGGTGAAGATCTTGGTCAGGTCGCGCGGGTTGGACAGCTCCTGCCAGGAGCCCATGCCCATCACCGTCGGCGAGGCCGCGCTAATGAAGGGCGCATGCATCGCCGCGCAGACCTTGGCCAGCTCGCCGAGCAGCTCGACGTCCGGTGACGACTGATCGAAGTAGTAATCGCCCACCAGGCAGCCGAACGGCTCGCCGCCGAACTGGCCGTATTCCTCTTCGTACATTTTCTTGAAGATCGGGCTCTGGTCCCAGGCGGTGCCCTTGAACTTCTTCAGGGTCTTGTGCAGGTCGCCCTTGGCGATGCTCATCACGCGGATCTTCAGCTGCTCGTCGGTTTCCGTGTTGTTGACCAGGTAGCTCAAGCCGCGCCAGGCGCTTTCCAGTTGCTGGAAGTCGGCGTGATGCATGATCAGGTTGACCTGCGCGGTGAGCTTGGCGTCGATCGCGGCGATGATCGATTCGATGGATTTTATCGCGTCGTTGGAGATTAGCTCGGTCTTGCTCAGGGCCTGTTCGGCCAGGGTGCGCACGGCGCTTTCCACCGCCTCGCGGGCGTGCTCGGTCTTGGGTTTGAACTCTTGCAGGAGCAAGGCGGCGAAGTCGCTCGGTGCGGTCGCGGCGTCTGCCTGGGCCTGCGGGTCTTTCATCAATTCGGCCATGGTCTGCGTCCTCTGTCAGGCTTGCGGCTCGGGTTCGGTCGGTTTCGGCGCACTGGCTAACGCCTGCAACAGGGCCGGGTCCTTGATCGCCTTCATGATCATGTCCTCGGCGCCGGTCTTGCCGTCCATGTAGGTCAGCAGATTGGCCAGCTGGGTGCGGGCTTCGAGCAGTTGGTTGAGGGCATCGACCTTGCGCGCCACCGCGGCCGGGCTGAAGTCGTCCATGCTCTCGAACGTGATGTCCAGGCTCAGGTTGCCTTCACCGGTCAGGGCATTGGGCACGTTGAACGCCACCCGCGGTTTCATGGCCTTGAGCCGCGAGTCGAAGTTGTCGACATCGATCTCCAGGAACTTGCGGTCGGCCACCGCCGGCAGCGGCTCGGCAGGCTTGCCGACAAGGTCGGCCATCACCCCCATGACGAAGGGCAACTGCACCTTCTTCTCCGCGCCGTAAAGCTCTACGTCGTACTCGATCTGCACCCGGGGAGCACGGTTACGGGCGATGAATTTCTGGCTGCTGGTGTTAGCCATTTTTCCTCCTGCGCTGCCTATGCGGCTGTGTTGGATGGGCGTCGGTTAAAGCGTTTTCACTCGGACTATTCACCCTCGGGCCCGCGCAATTTTTCGAACTGGGAAAAGCCGTCCGGAATCAGGTTGCTCACGATGGTGGCGAAATCGGCGCTGACCAGTCTCTTGGCGCGGCTCAGGAGCACCGGCACGGGGCTTGAGGGCTCGTGCCTGGCGTAATAACCGAGGATCCGGTCGAGGCTGCGCAGCACATCGTCACGGCTGCCGATCTCGCCGGCGATGCGCGGCGCGGCGGCGCCGGGGGCCGGGGACATGGCGGTATCGACAGGCTCGCCGGCCTGCGCGACAGCGCCGGAAACGCCTGGCTGAGGGGCGTGCTCGGCGATGATTTGCACGGCATGCCGAAGCAGTTGCTTGATCGTGCCCAGGTCCGCGCCGTGGGTGGAACCGACCCGTTCGTTGACCTCGCGCTCTATGCTCAACAGCGTGCCATGGGCATCGTTCAGGGCGGCGCGGCAGGCCTCGAGCTGTTCGCCCGCGCAGTCCTGAAAGGCCGCGCCGAGCTGGTCCGGGCTGAGGCTTTCACTGGCGAAGCGCTGCAAGCCCGCGGCATTCAGCGCGGCCCGCAGGCCGATGCTGCCAAATGCCCGCGAGCTGATCAGCGGCATGCCCCAGAGCAGGCGAATGACCGGCTCGGCGTTGAGGCCGGCGAGGGCGTTGATCCGAAAGGTGGGGTCATTGTTATCTTCTGCATCCAGCTTGGGATGCAGGTCATCCCAATACTGCGCGAGCAGTTGCTGGATCAGCTGTAGCCCTTGCACCAGGCCGGGTAAGCCTTGCAGGGCAATGGCGCTTTGCAGGAAGTAGTTGGCGATGCGCAGGTCTTTGCTGCGCGTGAACAGCTCGACGCAGAGGTCGCGGACCTGGCGCCATTCCGGCGGTGCTGCGGCTAACACGGCATCGCCCATCTGCCGTTCGGGTTGGCCTTGCGCCGCGCGTTCAAGCTCGAGAAAGGCGGCGTCGTACTCGAGGTCGCCGCCACAGGGGGAGTCGGGGGAAATGGTTTCCAACAAGCGCTGTACATCCACCACGGACGTGATCTCCATATCGGCCCGGCAATCGGCGCCCGGTCAGGGTGAGCGCACGATTAAATCCCTTTTCCTGCAAATAAGTGCTCTATCCAGAGCCACTGTCTGGCGTCATTTCTTAATTCAACAATTGACCTGAAGTTTTAGCCCAGTTCAATTGTTGTCAAGAAACTCTCCGACCAGTGGAGGAACACTGTGGTGTTTGAAGATAGGCGGTTGGAGGCGGTTTTTTTAGTTTCTTTTGTTATAGGGGTTATTTGAAAAAAGCGAATATAAGCGCAGGAACTTTGAGGGCACGGAAATCTTTTAGGGGGCTATACTCGCTTTGCACTCGCTGGCATGCCCGAGCTGTTGTTATTGAGCAATACCGTACAAGGAGTTCCAATGCCGCTGCGTTTGACAATCACCAGTTATCACAAGCTGACTCCTGGCCAACGCGCGGAGTTCGAGCTTGATCGCGGTGAGCTGAAAATCGGTCGCAACCCCGAGAACGACTGGATACTTCCAGACCCCGAGCGCCTGGTGTCCGGCCAGCATTGCGTCATTCAACTGCGTGACGGCACCTACTACCTGACCGACACCAGCACCAATGGCGTACAGCTGGTGAATGCCGGCGTGCGCATGCACCGCGGCAACAGCGAACCCTTGCGCGACGGCGAACTGCTGCGCGTCGGCGAGTACGACATCCTGGTGCAGATCAACGGCGCGCCACAAATCGCCAACGGCGCACCCGGGATGAGCGATCCCTTTACCGGCTTCGATGCGCTGATCAAGCGCCAGGCGCCGGGCGAGATGCCCGGCGCCGCGGCGCCGCCCCCCGGCAGGGTGCAGATCCACGCGGGCGGTTCGCCCCTGGACACCAAGCCTGACCTGTTCGATTTTCTCGCGTCCCCGGCCGTCCCCCCTCCTGCCCTGGCCGACCACGTGCCGTCCGAACGCCATGATTTTCGCCCGCCTGAGCCACAACGCCCGAGCACCCCTGCGGCCCGCGAAACCGGCGCGGCACCGGCGATTCCGGCGGATTGGGACCCCTTCACTGAACTGGGGGCGGGCCCGGCGCCGGTGGCGCCGGCCACTGTGCAAGCCACCGCGCAGGCCCAGCCGCAACCATTGCCAGAGGTATCGGAGAACAGGGCCGGCAGCGCACCCGAACCGGCCGTGCAACGGGCCGCGGTTGCCCCTCCGGCGCCGGCAGTCGGGGGCGACAATGAGGAGGGACTGGAAGCCTTTCTCAGGGGCGCGGGGCTCGAGCACTTGCGTATCGACAGAGGCGAAACCCGCGCGCAAATGGAGGCCATCGGCCGCAGCTACCGGCATATGGTCGAGGGGTTGATCGAGGTGCTGCGCGCCCGTGCCAGCCTCAAGGGTGAGTTCCGCATGGCCCAGACCATGATCCGCCCGGTGGAGAACAACCCCCTCAAGTTCGCCCCCAATGTCGATGAGGCGCTGCTGTTATTGCTGCGTTCCGGCAACCAGGCCTTCATGCCGGCCGACCAGGCGATCAAGGAAAGCTTCGACGACCTGAAAGCGCATCAACTGGCCGTCATGGCGGGTGTACAAGCCTCGATCCAACACCTGCTCAAGCGTTTTCAGCCAGCGGTACTGGAAGCGCGTTTAAGTCAACCTTCGGCTATTGGCGCTTTGCTGCCCGGTAGACGTCAAGCGCAATACTGGGAGTTGTTCACGGAACTCTATGCGAGCATTTCCAGGGAGGCCGAAGATGATTTCGAGGATTTGTTCGGGCGCGAATTCAGTCGTGCCTATGAAGAACAAAATACCAAGTTGCGAAAAGGCTGAGCGCCATCGGTTAGTTGGATAAAGGCTAATGGCTATTAAATAGTGAGTTGATCTTGTTTGGCGATCGGTAGTTTCGATTTGGAATAACAAACGTCATGGAGGACGACATGCCAAAGTTCTTGTTGTTCGCAACAGTACTACTGCTGACTGCCTGTGCTTCGAGTCCGCCGCCGCCCGCTGCGCCTACTGTCGTTGTCATGCATATCCAGGCTGCTGCCGATCTGAATCTTTCGGCGGGCGGCCAGGCGACGCCGGTGCGGGTACGTTTGTATGAGTTGAAGAGCGGTGGAGCTTTCAGTCGCGCCGACTATTTCTCCCTGGTGAATGCCAGCGGCGCGACCTTGTCCGCGGACCTGGTGGCGCAGGACGAGTTGCTGGTCCAGCCGGGTCAACAGCTGACCCTGGAGCGCACGCTCGACGAGCAGAGCCGTTTGCTCGGCCTGGTGGTGTCCTACCGTGAACTGGACAGCGCCGTGTGGCGCCAGATGGTCAATATCCCGAGCCATGAAACCACGCCATTGACGGTTTCCCTGAAAGCCAGGGCGATCAGCGCGGCAGCCACGAAACCTGCGAATTAGTCCTGTCGAGGAAGCCAGTCCATGTCCTGGAATAACCGTGTGGTGTGGTCCGAAGGAATGTTTCTGCGGCCGCAGCATCTCCAGCAACATGATCGCTACATGGAAGCCCTGATCGATGGCCGTTGCCGCCCGTTGAGCGCCGGGGGGTGGGGGTTCTCCGAGCTGCGCATCGACGAGTCCCTGCTCGGCCAGGGCAAGGTGGCGATTGTCAGCGCGCGCGGGGTGCTACCCGATGGCACGCCTTTCGACATTCCCGGCGACGATCTGCCGCCGCCGCCACTGAACGTCAACGACAATTTGCGCGATGCGCAGGTCTTCCTGGGTTTGCCGCTCAAGCGGGCCGGCAGCCGCGACACCGTGGGGGAGGGCGAAGCTCCGGGCGGTGCGCGCTACATCAGCCAGGTGCGGGAAGTGCGCGATGACAACGCCGCCTTCGAGAGCCGGGCGTCGCTGGCGATCGGCGGCAAAGCCCTGCGCCTGCTGACCGAGCGCGACGGCCTCGGCGAATATGCCTGCCTCGGTTTGCTGCGGGTGCTGGAAAAACGTGCGGACAATGCCGTGCAACTGGACGACGACTATATTGCGCCGCTGCTCGATGTGGCCGCCTCCAGCGTGCTGGCGGCCTTTCGCAGCGAGCTGCAAGGGTTGTTGCACCAGCGCGGCGAGGCCCTGGCAGGAAGAGTGGTGGCCTCGGGGGCCGGCGGCGCCTCGGAGATCGCCGACTTTCTGCTGCTGCAACTGGTCAATCGCGCCGAGCCCTTGCTCAGCCACCTGGCCCGGTTGAGCCCCTTGCATCCGCAGGACTTCTATCGCGAGGCGGTCTGCCTGGCGGGGGAATTCGCCACCTTTTC
Organism: Pseudomonas sp. LAMO17WK12:I10; assembly: GCF_900215185.1. Lineage (NCBI taxonomy): Bacteria > Pseudomonadati > Pseudomonadota > Gammaproteobacteria > Pseudomonadales > Pseudomonadaceae > Pseudomonas > Pseudomonas sp. LAMO17WK12:I10. The sequence continues at coordinate 24,877 of NZ_OBDX01000043.1, forward strand.
CGCTGCCGGGCGTCGCCCCAGCGACTACCCGGCCTATGCCCACGACGACCTGGCGAGCAGCTTCGCCCCGGTGATGCATGATCTGCGGCAAGCGTTGTCGATGGTCATCGATACCCGCGCCACGCCGATTCCGATCATCGAGAAGTCCTATGGCGTGCATGTGGCGATGCTGGCCGACAAGAGCTTGCTGGAGATGGCCAGCTTCGTCCTGGTGGTGCGGGCCGAGGTGCCGGCCGAAACCCTGCGCACGCATTTCCCCCAGCAGGCCAAGATCGGTTCGGTGGAACACATCCGCGACCTGGTCAATCTGCAGTTGCCCGGCATCGCCTTGCTGTCCATGCCCGTGGCGCCGCGGCAAATTCCCTATCACGCCGGTTCAAGCTATTTCGAACTGGACCGTGGCAGCGAACACTGGAAACAGCTGGCCAATTCAGGGGGCTTCGCCTTTCACATTGCCGGCCAGTTCCCGGGCCTGAACCTGGCCTTCTGGGCCATTCGAGGATAGTTCGTCATGCACCCGATCGATGATCCCTTCGGCAGCTCTGGCATAGGCGGCACTTCAGGCGGCGCCTCGCCGGGCGGCAACGACCATACCCTGATCATGCCGCGGCCCGGCGGGCGCTCCGTCGATGCCTCTGCCCCAAGGAAGGATGGCGCCAGCGCCGCCGATCCGCACATTGCGATGCCGGGCGCGCCGGTGGCGAGCAGCCTGGCCCAGGGCCTCAACCCGCTGGAGCGGGCGGCCGGCCCGATACTGGCGTTGCTGACCCGCTTGCGCAGCACCCTCGCTCACCCGCAACCGGCCAGCCTGCGCGCCCAGTTGCTGGCCTATCTGCGCCAGTTCGAGGAGCAGGCGCGCGCCGCCGGCGTCGCCCAGGATGAGGTGATGCTCAGCCGTTATGTGCTCTGTACCGCGCTGGACGAAGCGGTCCTCAGCACCCCCTGGGGCAGTACCAGCGACTGGGGCAAGCAGAGCCTGCTAATCACCCTGCACAACGAAGCCTGGGGCGGCGAAAAAGTCTTCCAGCTGCTCGAACACTGTCTGCAGAACCCGCAGCAGCGCCTGCACATTCTCGAGCTGCTGTACCTCTGTATCTGCCTGGGCTTCGAGGGCCGTTACCGGGTCATGAATGACGGCCGCAGCCAGCTGGAGGCCTTGCGCGAACGCACCAGCGCGACCATTCGCAGCGTGCGCGGCGAATTCGAGCGCGAGCTGTCGCCGCATTGGCGGGGGCTCAGCGTGGTACGCGATCGCTTGTCGCAGTTCCTGCCGCCCTGGGTTGGCGTAGCCATTTGCCTGGCCGTGCTGTTGCTGCTGCTGTTCGGCTTGCGCCTGAAGCTGGCGGCCGACGCCGAGCCGGTGTTTCGCAATATCCACGCCCTGGGCGAGATCCCGGTGCAAACCATCGACCGTCCACCGCAGCAGCCCAGGCTGATCGAACGCCCGCGCCTGGCGCGCTTCCTCGCCGAGGACATCAAGGCCCAGCGCGTTGCCGTGGAGGATGCGCTGGATCGCTCGGTGGTGACCATCCGTGGCGACGAGTTGTTCGCCTCGGGCAGCGCGAGCATTTCCGAGCAGTTGCAGCCCTTGCTGCTGCGCGTCGCCGATGCCCTGCGCCAGATCAAGGGCACGGTGCAGGTCACCGGGCACAGCGATAACCGACCGATCGCCACCTTGCGCTACCCCTCGAACTGGAAGCTGTCGCAGGATCGCGCGCAGCAAGTGATGGAGATCCTCGCCGCCCGCAGCGGGCAACCCGAGCGTTTCACCGCCGAAGGGCGCAGCGACGCGGAACCGGTCGCCTCCAATGACAGCGCCGCCGGACGCGCCAGGAACAGGCGTGTGGAGATCACCGTGCTAGCGGAGGGCAACCAGTGAAGGCCTTTATCAATTTCCTGGTGCGCTGGGTGGTGCCGCTGCTTGGCCTGCTCGCCCTGAGCCTGGTGATCTGGTTCCTCGGTCCGCTGATCATCGTCGCGGCCTATGAACCCCTGGCCCCGGCGGCCGTACGCTGGGCGCTGATCGGCCTGTTGTTCCTGGCCTGGATCGGGGTGCGCGTATTGCGCATCGTCCAGGCCCGGCGCAACGCCGCCAAGGTCATGCAGGGCCTGGCGGCGGTAGCGCCGGATGCGGCCAGCGTCGCCACCGCCGAAGAGCTGGCGGCCCTCAAGCAACGCATGGACGAAGCGCTGCTATTGCTCAAGCGCAGCAAGCTCGGCGGTAACGAGCGGCGCAACCTTTACGAGCTGCCCTGGTACGTGATCATCGGCCCGCCGGGCTCGGGCAAGACCACCGCGCTGGTCAATTCCGGGATGCACTTTCCGCTGGCCGAACAGATGGGCAGTGGGGCGATCCGCGGAGTCGGCGGTACGCGCAACTGCGACTGGTGGTTCACCGACGAAGCGGTGCTGCTGGACACCGCCGGGCGCTACACCACCCAGGACAGCCATGCGGCGGTGGACAAGGCGGCCTGGCTGGGCTTTCTCGACCTGTTGAAGAACCAGCGCAAGCGCCGGCCGATCGATGGCGTCTTCGTCGCCATCAGCCTGTCCGACCTGCTATTGGGCAGCGAGGCCGAGCGTAGCGCCCATGCCCGGGCCATCCGCACGCGGGTACAGGAGTTGTATAGCCAGCTGGGTGTGCGCTTCCCGATCTACGTGATGCTTACCAAGTTCGACCTGGTGCCGGGGTTCATGGAGTTCTTCGACGCGCTGAGCAAGGAAGAGCGCGCGCAGGTCTGGGGCGTCACCTTTGCCCTGGACGATGGCAAGAGTCCCCAAGGCCCGCTGGCTCGTTTCGACGAGGAATTCACCGCCCTCGAGGCGCGTCTTACCGAGCGCTTGGTCGAGCGCCTGCAACAGGAGCGCGACCCCAACCGACGCGATCTGATCTACGCCTTCATCCAGCAGTTCGCGGCGTTGCGTCACAACCTGTCGTCCTTCCTCGAGGGGGTATTCAAGCCCAATCCCTATGAAGAACGGGCGCTGTTGCGCGGGCTGTACTTCACCAGCGGCACCCAGGAAGGCAGCCCCATCGACCGTCTGATCGGCAGCATGGCGCAGAGCATGAACCTGGATCGCCAGCACCTGGCGCGCCAGACCGGCACAGGCCGCAGTTACTTCATTACCCGCTTGTTCCGCGATGTCGCCTTCGGCGAGCGCGGCCTGGTCGGCAGCAACCCCAAGGTCGAGCGCCGGCATCGCTGGATCAATCGTGGCGTACTCGCCGCCAGTGCCTTGGTCTTGCTGACGGTGACGGCCCTCTGGGTCGCCAGCTACCGCGCCAACCAGGCCTATATCGCCGAGGTGGACGCGCGCCTGGCGCCGCTCAAGGGGCAGGTCGAATCGCTCAGCCCGGCGCAGCGCGAGGTCTTGGCCGTGCTGCCGCTGCTCAACGCCGTTCGCCATGTCGCCGACAATTCGCTGTCCTGGGCCGAAGGCTATGGCCTGTTCCAGGGCGACATGCTCGGCGCCAAAGCCGCCAGCGTGTACCGCAAGCTGCTGATCGCGGTGCTCGCGCCGCGTCTGCTGACCCGCATTGAGGAACAGTTGCGCAGCGGCGGCAACACCGAGTTTCTCTACGAAGGTCTCAAGGTCTACCTGATGCTGGCCAGCGCCGAGCACTATGACGCCGATGCCATCAAGACCTGGATCAACCTCGACTGGGACCACAGCCTGCCGCGCGACCTGGCCCCGGAGCAGCGGCTGGCCCTGGCCGAGCATCTCAATGCGCTGTTCGCCCACAAGCCACCGCCGGCGAGGCTGGATGAAGCGCTGCTGGCCGACCTGCGTCGGCAGTTGCAACAGATGTCCGTGGCGCAGCGGGTCTACAGTCGGGTGAAACGCCAGAAACTGCCCGAGGGCGTAGCGGATTTTCGCCTCAGCGAAGCGGCCGGGCGCGACGCCGCCCTGGTGTTCACGCGCAAGAGCGGCAAGCCGCTGAGCGATCCGTTGTCCGGTTTCTATACCTACCGTGGCTACCGCCAGGCATTCATGGTCGCCAGCCTCAGCCAGTCCGGCGCCCTGGCCGAGGAACAATGGGTACTCGGCCGGCCATTGAACGACAACCAGGATGTCGCCAGCCTGGCCTTGGAGGTGCGTGCCCTGTACTTCCAGGATTTCCTCAACCAATGGGAAACACTGCTCGGCGATCTCGACTTCGTCGCGATCAACGGCATCGCCCAGGCCGCCGATGTGCTGCGGGTGCTCTCCGGGCCAAACTCGCCACTGAAGAAACTGCTCGATGCAGTGGCCAAGGAAACCAACCTGCAACAAGAAGATCGCCTGCTGGCTGAGAAGCTCAAGGCCGCTGACGGCACCGTGGACAAACTCAAGCAGCAGCTCGGCTCGCTGGTCGGCCAAGCGGCCCAGGAAGATTCGCCGGCAGCCTCGCAGGTCGATCCCATCAGCGCGCGTTTCGCCGAGCTCAATAGCCTGGTGACCGCCCATGGGGATGGGCCCGCGCCGATCGACGATCTGCTGGCCCAGCTCAATGAGCTGTATGTGCAGGTCAGCGCCATGAGCGGCGCCAGCGGCGAGGCCCTGCTGGGCGAGGCGAAGAACCAGGCGGTGGCCACGGCATCGCGGGTCAAACTCGGCGCCGAGCGTCAGCCGCCACTGGTGCAGAAGCTGGTCAACTCGGTGGTCAGCGCCACCACCAGCAGCATGATGGGCAGCATCCGCACCCAGCTGAACGCGGCCTGGATCAGTGAGGTGGTGAATGTCTACCGCCAGTCCCTGGCTGGCCGTTACCCCATGGTCAACTCCAGTTCGCGGGAGGCCACCCTGGAGGACTTCGGCAATTTCTTCGGCGTGGGCGGGGTGATGGACAACTACTTTCGCAAGTACCTGCAAGCCTACGTCAACACCTCGACCAGCAACTGGCGCTGGCAGCCGGGCGCCGCGGAAAAACTCGGCATCGGCCCAGGCGTGTTGCAAACCTTCCAGCGCGCCGCGGCCATTCGCGATGCCTACTTCCGCGCCGGAGGCACCCAGCCGGCGGTACGCTTCGAACTCAAGCCGGTGGCCATGGATGCCTCCATCAGCCAGTTCCTGCTCGACCTGGACGGCCAGCAGCTCAGCTACGACCATGGCCCCAGCCGGCCGATGGCGATGCAATGGCCCAGCCCCAACAGCCTGGGGGTGGTGCGCCTGTCCGTCACGCCGCCCACCAGCGCCGGTCGTTCGGGACTGACCCTGGAGGGGCCCTGGGCCTGGTTTCGCTTGCTGGAACAGTCTGACCTGACCCAGGGCAACGCCCCGGACCGCTTCACCCTGCGCATGCGCGTCGACAGCGCCAGCATCTCCTGCGAGCTGCGCGCCAGCAGCGCGTTCAACCCGTTCAAGGGCCGGCTGTTGTCCGGCTTCAGCCTGCCGGAGCGCTTGTGAGCAGCCCGGGTTTCTACGGCAAGCTGGCCGGCCGCGGGGATTTCATCCACCGCGGCCTGTCGCCGACCTTTATCGAGCGCTGGGATGCCTGGCTCTCCGCCGGCATGGCCGCGAGCCAGGCGGCGCTGGGGGCGGCCTGGCTGGATGCTTACCTGGTCAGCCCGCTGTGGCGCTTTGCCGTGGCGCCGGGCCTGCTCGGCAGCGAGGCGGCGGTGGGGGTGATGATGCCCAGTGTCGACCGGGTCGGGCGCTACTTCCCGCTGACCATCGCGCTACAGCTGGAGGCCGAGACCGATCTGGGCGCGCTGGTGGCCGGCCCGGATGACTGGTTCGAGGCCGCCGAGGCCCTGTTGCTCTCGACCCTGGAGCCCGAGGCCGCTGTCGAGGCCTTCGAGGCCGCGGTGCCGGCCCTCGGTCGCCCGGTCTGTAGCACGCAGGTGCCGGGCATGCCGGGGCTGGAGGGGCAGATGCGTTTCGCCGCCACGACCGCGGCGGCGCGTGGGGCGGTGCTGATGCAGCACGCCTGCGAGGGCGCGAGCCTCTGGTGGGGCAAGGGCTCCGGACGGGTCGCCGCCGGCCTGCTGCGCTGCCAGGGGCTGTCGGCGGCGCAGGATTTCAGCGGTTTTCTGCTGGGCGAGGGCGGCTGCGCGGCGCTTGCGCAAACCGCGCAGTTCGATTTCGGGAGCTGATTTTGGGCATTAGGGACATTTCGGGAGCCAGGGCATGTCGTCAGCCGTAACGCGTTACGAATCCGCCAGCCACAGCCATGTCGGCATGGTGCGTCAGGTCAACGAGGACGCTTGCCTGGATGCGGTGCAAGCCGGCCTCTGGGTGGTGGCCGACGGCATGGGCGGGTATACGGCGGGCGATTTCGTCAGCAGCCTGATCGTCGATACGTTGCGCGCCATCCCGCCCGAGCCCTCCTTGGCGGCCTATGTCCAGGCGTTGCGGGCGGGGCTGGAGCAGGCCAACGCGGCGGTTCGCCAGGAAACCGCGCAGCGCGGTGTCGGCATCATGGGCAGCACCCTGGTGCTGCTCGCCGCCCGAGCAGACAAGGCCACCTGCCTGTGGGCCGGCGACAGCCGCCTGTATCGCCTGCGCGAGGGCCAGCTGGAGGTCATCAGCCACGACCACAGTTATGTCCAGGAGCTGCTGGACAACAGGCTGCTCAGCGAGGCCGAGGCGCGCGAGCACCCCATGGCCAACATCGTCACCCGCGCCGTGGGCACCCAGGACCGGCTGGAACTCTCGGCCGTGGACCTGGAGGTGCGTCCCGGCGACAGCTTCCTGCTGTGCAGCGACGGGCTGACCAAGACCGTCGAGGACCCTGAACTGCGCGACGTGCTGGGCAACGCGAGCCCCTATGAGGTGGTCCGCAGCCTGGTGCACCTGGGGCTGACCCGGGGCGCTCCCGACAACATCACGGCGGTAGTCGTCAATGCCCACTGAAAACGCATCAGCCGAAGAACGCTCGAGCATGGACATGGACATTCCCGGCTATGGGATCGAGCGCGAGCTGGGCGAGGGCGCCATGGCCACTGTCTACCTGGCGACCCAGCGCTCGCTGGAGCGCAAGGTGGCGCTCAAGGTCATGGCCGCCGCGCTGGCCGCCGACCGCAGCTTCTGCGAGCGCTTCCTGCGCGAGGGCAAGACCCTGGCGCGGCTTTCCCACCCGCACACCGTGACCATCTACGACATCGGCAATGTCGGCCACTTCTACTACATGGCCATGGAGTACCTGCCGAACGGGACGTTGAAGGAGCGGATTGCCGAGGGGCTCAGCCCGCAGCAGGGCCTGGTCTACCTGCGCCAGATCGCCCTGGCCCTGGGGTATGCCCATGCCCAGGGCTTGGTACACCGGGACGTCAAGCCGGCCAATATCCTGTTCCGCGCCAACGGTTCGGCGGTGCTCTCGGACTTCGGCATCGCCAAGTCCCTGGAGGACAGCACCCAGTTCACCCAGGCCGGTTTCGCCGTGGGCACGCCCAGCTACATGAGCCCCGAACAGGCCCGCGGCCAGCAGATCGACGGGCGCACCGACCTCTACGCCCTGGGGGTGGTGCTCTACGAGATACTCACCGGCAAGCTGCCCTATACCGGCAGCGACTCGCTGTCCACGGCCCTGGCCCACTTGACCGAGCCGCTGCCCGAACTGCCCATGACCCACGGCCGTTACCAGGGGATTCTGCGCAAGCTGCTGGCCAAGGATCCGGCCGAGCGTTTTGCCGATGCCGATGCCCTGATCGCCGCGCTGGACCATCTGCCGCCCGCCGGGCCGGCCGATGCCGAGGCGACGCAGTTGCGCCCATTGCCGTTGCCGCCCTCGGCGGCCGCCGGCCAATCCGCGACGACCGGCCTGGGCGGGCTGACGCCGGTGTCCCTGGACATGCCGCCGCTCGCTGCGCCAGAGCCGGAGCCCGCCGCCACGGCCAGACCCGAGCGGGCCGCAAGCCTCGGCGCACAGCCGCCGCCCGGGTCGCGCGGGCCGTTGTGGGCGCTGCTCGGTGTGGCTGTGGTCGGCGCACTGGCCCTGGCTGGCGGGGGCTACTGGTGGCTGCGCTCGGCGCCGCCGGCGGAGCCGCAAAACGGCCAGGTCGAGGCCAAAAAAACGCCGGCTGGCGATGAGCAGGGCTCGCCCGCCAAGACGGCCAGCGCAGCGCAACCGCCGCTGGCGACGAACGCCGATGGCGGCGACCGGCCGCTGCTGATGCCGGGCAAGAAAACCCTGTTCCAGCGCGTGCTGAGCAAGCCCGGCGCACAGGTGTCCGGCCAGCCCGGGGCGGCGCCCAGCGGTGCCGCGCTGCCGGCGTTCTCGGTGCTGTATGTCTATCAGCGCCAGGCGGTGGCGGGTGGCACCTGGCTGGAGGTTGGCGCCGCCAGCGATGGCCAGCGCGACGGCTGGTTGCCGGCCGAGCAGGTCAGCGACTGGAAGCAGAGCCTGGTGCTGAAGTTCACCGAGCGCTCCGGTCGTTCGCCGGTCATGTTCCTGCGCGAAGTAAGCACCCTCGAACGGTTCCTGGCTGACACGGCCCAGGCCCGTGCGGCCCTGCACAAGGCGCAGAACGAAGGCAGCGTGGACCCGCAGATCGTCGCTCTGGAGCCTGTGGCCAGCGCCATCCCCCAGGACCAGTTCTACCTGCTGCCGATTTTCGAGGCCCGCGAGAGTTTCGATGCCGACGGTCAGCCGGTGCAGCTGCTCAATGTGGCCTCCATCGACCCTGGCAATACGCCCCTGGGCAAGGCCGGGGGAGCGGCCAAGGCCGGCAGCGATGCCTTCCGCACGGCGATCGTGCTGGTGGTCGACACCTCGGTGTCGATGCAGCCCTACATCGACCGGGTGCGCCAGGTGGTGCAGGCATTGCACCGGCAGATCGCCAGCCGTGGCGACCTGGACAGCGTCAGCTTCGGCCTGGTGGGGTTTCGCAGCAATGTCGAGAAAACCCCGGGCCTGGAATATGTGGCGCAAACCCTGGTGAGCCTGAAGGAGGGCCGCGATCCACAGCGCTTCCTCGAGCTGGCTGGCCAGGTCAAGGCCGCCCAGGTGTCCAGCCATGCCTTCAATGAGGATGCCTTCGCCGGTGTGATGGCGGCGGTCGAAGGCATGGACTGGAGTCCCTATGCCGGGCGGCTGATCCTGCTGGTCACCGACGCTGGCGCCCTGCGCAAGAACGATCCGCTGGGGCGCACCCAGATGAACGAAGCCGAGGTGCGCGAAGCCGCCCTCAGCAAACAGATCAAGCTCTATGCGCTGCACTTGCGCACCGAGGCGGGCCGGAAAAACCATGACTTCGCCGAGCAGCAGTACCGCAGCCTGACGGCCGACGCCAACCCGCAGATCGGCGACCTGTACATTCCGGTGGCGGGCGGCGATGTCGGTCGCTTCGGCGACACGGTCGCCGAGATCGGCTCGGTATTCGCCGAACAGGTGCATCAGGCGCGCAACAACCAGGCGCCGAGCCTGCCGCCGCCACAGGGGGCGCCGAGCGTCGCGAGCAAGGCCACGGCCATCGGCTACGCCATGCAAATGGACTTTCTCGGTCGCCAGTCGGCGGTCCGTGCACCGCAGCTGATCACCGCCTGGACCTCCGACCATGACCTGACCAATCCCTCGCTGCCGGCCTTCCAGGTCTGCGTGCTGCTGACCAAGCTGCAGCTCAACGACCTGCAGCAGTCGCTGAAACTGATCGTCGATGCGGCCCGCCGTACCCAGACCTCACCCAAGGATTTCTTCCAGGAAATCGCCAGCGCCAGTGCCCACATGAGCCGCGACCCGACGCGGTTGAAGCAGGGCGGCAACCTGGTCGAAGGCGGCATCCTCGGCGAGTACCTGGACGGCCTGCCGTATCGCAGTAAATCGCTGACCATGACCCAGGACCTCTGGCTGTCCCTGAGCGTGGCCGAGCAGCAAGACTTCATCGACGAACTGGAGTCGAAGATCCGCCTGTACGAGACCTTCCACAACGACAGCGCCAACTGGGTCCGCTTCGGCGACGCCCAGCCGGGCGATGCACTGTATCGCGTTCCCCTGGCGACGCTGCCCTGATGCTCAAGCTCAGAGATATTCGCAAGACCCGCGGCGAGGGACCACAGCGCTACAGCCTGGTGGTGCCCCGGCTCGACTTGCGAGCGGGCCAGCGCCTGGCGCTGGTAGGCCCCAGCGGCAGCGGCAAGAGCACCCTGTTGGACCTGCTGGCTCTGGTGCTGTCGCCGGACCCGGGCGGCGTCTTCGAATGCCGCGCCGACGACCGTACGCTGGATGTCGCCGGGCTCTGGCGCAGTGGCCGCCAGGATGTGCTGGCCGGGCTGCGCAGCCGGGTCATGGGCTATGTGCTGCAGACGGGCGGGTTGCTGGGTTTTCTCGACGTGCAGCGCAACATCGGCTTGTCGCGGGCGCTGCTCGGCCTGCCGGCCGATGCCACGGTCAGGCGCCTGGCCGAGCAGCTGGAAATCGCCGACCAGTTGCACAAGCTGCCGGCGGCCCTGTCCGTGGGCCAGCGCCAGCGGGTGAGCATCGCCCGGGCCCTGGCCCATGGGCCGAGCATCGTGCTGGCGGACGAGCCCACCGCCTCGCTGGACCCGCTGAACGCCGAACGGGTCATGCAACTGCTGGTGGCCCAGGCCGAGGAGCGCGGCGTGTGCATCCTGGTCGCCACCCATGACGAGGCGCTGGCCCGGCGTGCCGGGTTGCAGCTGCATCCCTTGCAGGTGCAGCGCGGCGCGGATGGCGGGGTCACCGCGACCTTGGCGGGGGGTAGCTGATGCGGCTTGCCCTGATGGCCCTGCTGGCCTGGCACGACTACCGCGCCGAGGTGCGCCTGTCGGCTTGCGCGGTCCTGGCCCTGGTCGCCGTGCTCGCGCCTTTGCTGGTGCTGTTCGGCCTCAAGTTCGGCCTGGTCACCACCCTGACCGAACGCCTGGAGCGCGACCCCGCGGTGCGCGAAGTGGTGCCCATGGGCGGCGGGCGCTTCAGCGCCCAGGCCATCGCCGAGCTGGCCGCGCGTCCCGAAGTGGCCTTCGTCGTGCCGCGTACCCGACAGATCGCCGCGACCGCCGACCTCTATCCGGACGCGGCCGGCCAGGCGCTGACGGTCGAGATGATCCCCACCGCCGCGGGCGACCCGTTGGTGGCGCCGGCGCTGCTGCCCGATGCGCCGGACCAGGTCCTGCTCAGCCAGCGGGCGGCGGAGAAGCTCGGGGTCCAGGGCGGCGACGTGCTGAGCGCCGCGTTCGGCCGTCAGGTCGGCGGGCGCCAGGAATACCAGCGCACCCGCCTGCGGGTGCAGGGGGTCTTGCCACTCGCGGCCTTCCAGCGCGATGCGCTGTTCGCGCCCCTGGCCCTGCTGGAAGCCGCCGAAGATTACCGCGACGGCCTGGCCTGGCCTGGGTACCAGCCACAAGCGAGCACGGCGCGGGTGTATCCGGGGTTCCGTCTCTACGCCGCGGACCTGGACGGCGTGGAGCGCTTGCGTCTTTATTTCGCCAAGCGCGGGCTGGAGGTCGCGACCCAGGCCGACGCCATCGCCCAGGTGCGCTCCCTCAGCCACAACCTGACCCTGGTGTTCTGGGTCATCGCCAGCCTGGCCCTGGCCGGGGCCTTCGCGGCCATGACCGCCAGCGCCCTGGCCGCCGTCGAGCGCAAGCGCAGGGCCTTGTCGGTGTTGCGCCTGCTGGGTTTTTCGACAGGCGCCCTGATCGCTTTCGTCGTGCTGCAGGCGCTGTACACCGGGGTGTTCGGCCTGCTGCTGGCCTGGAGCTTGTACGGCATGGCCGAGACCGGGCTGAACCGGCTGTTCGCACCGGCGACAGGGGAGTTCGCCTGCCGGCTGCTGCCGACCCACTACCTGCTGGCCCTGCTGCTGACGCTGCTCTGCTGCCTGCTGGCGGCGGCCTCCGGTGGCTGGCGCGCGGCGCGGATCGAAGCCTCGGAAGGACTGCGCGATGTGTAACTGGCCGAGGGTTCTGGTCTGGCGGAGGGGCCTGGTCTGGCTGAAGGGCCTGGTCTGGCTGAGGGCTCTGGTCATGCTGGCGCTGGCCGGCGCGGCGCAGGCGCAGGACGCCCCGGCGGATAATCCGAAACCGCTGCCCGATGACCTCAGCCTGCCGCTGCCCTGCGAAGGCGAATTGGTGTTCCGCTACGTCTATGTCCTCGCCAAGGGCACCCTGGACGACCGTGAGGTCAATCTCGGCTATCCCTTCAGCGATGACGATCCGGGCTACCGGCAATCCTTCATCTCCGGTTATCGGCGCGACTACATCAACGGTCAGTTCGTCCTCGACGACCTGCCGGCCGACTGGCAAGCCAGAATCGCCCCGACCCTGCCCAAGAGCGAGGCCGACAGCCTGCTCAAGCCGATGTTCTATTTCGTCGGCAAGTACGAGGTCACCGAGCGCCAATATGCCCTGGTCATGGCCCAGGAGGCGGCATTGGCCGGACAGGGCGAGGCACCGGCCTGCGCCCCCATGAGCGACATGTCTGCGCGCTTGCCCAAGGTCAAGCTGTCGCGCCTCGAGGCCGAGCGCTTTGCCGCGGTGTACAGCGCCTGGTTGCTCAAGTACCACCGCGACCGGTTGCCGGTCAGCGGCCGCGGCAAAGCGGCCGAGGACGGCGGGATGGGCTTCGTCCGCCTGCCGACCGAAGTGGAGTGGGAATTCGCCGCCCGCGGTGGCCATGCGGTCAGCCGCCAGGCATTGGAGGCGCGCTTGTTTCCGCGCAAGGTGCAAGGCAGCGACAGCGATGGCCCGCTAGGGGACTGGGCGGTGTTCAGTCAGGTCGCCGGGGGCACGGGGCAGGGCGCGCGGCTGTTGCCGGTCGGGCTGAAAAAGCCCAATCCATTGGGACTGTTCGACGTGATCGGCAATGCCGCGGAGATGGTCCAGGAGTCCTTCCAACTGGTCCACGCCGGTCGCCGCCAGGGCAGTTACGGCGGCTTCGTGGTCAAGGGCGGCAACTACCTGGAAGGCGAGCTGACGCTGTTCACCGGCATGCGCCGGGAATACCCGCTGTTCGCCGCCGACGGCAGCGAACAGCGCAACGCCACCACCGGTTTCCGGGTGGCCCTGGGCGCGTTGTCGGCACCGCGCTCACGCTATGAGGAACTGTTCGAGCAGTGGCAGAAGGAAGGCCGCCTGGCGGGCCTGACCGATGAAATCGAGGCTGCCGAAGACCCGACCCAGTTACTGGACAGTCTCATCGCCAGCAGCACCGATCCGAACCTGCAGGCGCGCCTGGCGCGGGTGAACGAAGAGCTCAAGCGCAATGTGTCGCTGATCGCCCGGCAGCGCGAGGAGGCCGCAGGCAACCTGATCCAGTCGGCGGCCCTGGTGGCCGAGACGGTCAACAACTACAACATTCGCCTGACCAACCTGAAGAAGGATCGCGATCAGGCGCGGGCCGCCCAGGACGAAGCCACCGCCAAGCTCTATGAAACGGCCATCGCCAATGGGCGCAGTGCGCTCGAGGGCGCCCTGGCGATCTACATCGACAACCTGGCGACCGGAACGCGCTACACCGACGAGGTGATCCAGACGCAGTTCCAGCGGACCCGGGAAGAGCTCAATCACAAACCGGTGCTGGGAAAAAGCCTCATGGCCCGTGCCACGCTTTTCGTCAGGCACGTGGGGCAGTTTCGCCAGCAGCACCGAGCCGATCCGGAGACGATCCTGAAGGAGCTTCTTGGACCCTGAGCAGGGTGTCGGAACGGTCGTCGGTGGCGGCGAAGACCCGCTAGGCTGGATGTAGTGTCGGCAGGCTTGGCTCACGCTGGACGCAGCCCGCTCTGCGCGGAAGCCGAAAACGGAATTGACCCACAAAACAAGGAGAGACACGACCATGGATACTTCACTCAAGAACTGCGCTTCGATCCTGGCTCGTACCCTGCCGTTGCCGGGCATGGTCTGCTGCGCCCTACTGCTGGGCGGATGCGCGGGCTTCGGGGCTCCAAGCTCGAAGGTCGCGGCCCAAACCAAGGTCGAGTACTACCCGCAATGCTATGAGCCGGTCAGCCAGCTGCGCAGTTCCGACAAGTCGATGACCAAGTCGGTGGCCACCGGCGCCATTGCCGGTGGCCTGCTCGGCGGCCTGACCGGGGCCATGGTCGGCAATAGCGGCGATGCCGGCCGCAATGCCCTGATAGGCGCTGCCGCCGGGGCACTGGTCGGCGGCGCGACCGGCTACTACAGCGAACGCCAGAAGCAGATCAGCGACGACCGTGCGCGCATTGCTTCCTACGCCAGCGACTTCGACCAGAGTAGCGGCGAAATCGACCGTAGCATCAGCTACACCCGTACCGCGCAGAACTGCTACCAGCGTGAGTTCACCTCACTGCTCAATGCGCGCAAGGCGAAGAAGATCAGCGACAGCGAAGGGCGCCTGCGCTTGGCCGAGATCGTCAGCGGCCTGAAGGAAACCAATGCGCTGATGGCCGCCGTGGATGGGCGTGCCGGCGAGAGCATCGGTGTCTACACCCAGGCCTATGAGAAAGATCTGCAGACGGTCGGTGTGCAACGCCAGGACGTCGCTCAGGTGGCCGCCGTGAAATCTCCGGCCGCCACCGATAAGAAGGCGTCGACCCGCAAGAAGGCCGGCGCCAAGGCGGCGACGAAGACGAATGTGCCCAAGGAAGCCGTCACCACCGAGCGCACCTTGCAGCAAGCCACGGCCAAGCGTGCGGAAGGCCAGAAAGTCGCCGCTCGTGGCCAGACCATGGTCAACGACGTGTGCAGCAACCCCGACATGGGGGACTGGGCACCGCCTGCCTGCTCGAAAGCCTGATGCGGGAAAAGGGCCGCTTTCCAGGGGTTGGGTGAGCCGATTGGAAGCTCAATCTGTTTGACGATGGCGTCCTTGAGGTCCGGCGCGGCCAGCCCAGCAATGACTTTTTGGAGGTCGACGGGTTTGGGGGGAGGGGTGCCGTTTTTTTGATTGGGCGGCGGGTCACATCCACGGCGATGCTGGCTCCTGAGGGCATCGGGAGCACAGCATCCGGGATCAGACAGGTGCTTTGAATATGGGGTTCATGGGGCAGTCAGAACTTATCTGAAAACCATAAACCAGCATCCGCTTGGCACGCTAAAAGGAAGATGAAGGTTCTTTTGAAAGTATCAGTCAGGGGCGCTGTCAAGGTGACGTCAGTGGTCATTATTGCTCGACAGGCATATCAAGTTCGTCGTGAACTTTTAATAAGCGCCTGTTCGATTGACAGTGAATGCCGCAGGTGTATTCGATAAATGAATGCTCTGCATTTTCATGCCGGGCGATATTGTATTTCTGAAAAGGCAGCATGGCTCTACGCACCGGTGACTGATCCAGTATGTTCTTGAATGTGGCGCTTGAGTCATCAGCGATCCAGAGTCGTCTTACTTTTCTTTTCTGGTTGCCATCGATGAATTTGTGACGAGCGTGCAGGACTCTCAGGTTATCCATGACCAGAATATCCCCAGGTTCAAGGCTGATAGGGGTGATGTAATTCTCGTTGCTGGAGTAATGGTTCTGGATGTAGTTGAAAGCGGCGTTGGCCCATTCAGGAATGAAGGCGGTGCTGTCATACCTGTAGCGGATTCTTAATGTGTTGTCATTGATTTTTTCGAATACCGCGCAGTCTATGGACAACAAGTCGTCCCGGCAGTAGGTGACACTGCCGCTGGTCATCAATATCTTCAATGTGTCAGCATGATTTAAAAGCAGGTCATTGTAGATTTTCTGCCCGTCAACCAGGAAATTGTCTCCGCCAGACTCAGGCTTCGAAACACACTGGAGGATGACGAACTTGGGTGGCGTGATTTTTTTTGCCGTGCCATCTACATAGGCCATCCCATTCAAAAAAGACCCGTCGGTATGCGGGAAGAAATCGCTCGACAGTTCACCATGGTAATCATCCTTGAAGCTTTGCCAGTCCTTGTTTATTGGCTCGCCGCCGCCCACCACACCATGTTCATCGGACTTCGTATGGAACTGGATCAGTCCAAACTTGCCCGCCGTCTCTCTAAAGGCTTCGAGAGAGTGGTCTTGAGGCTTGATAACGCAATATCCATGTTCTTTAAGAAAAAGGGAGATTCCTTTGTTGTCAAAAAAATCAAACTTCTTGCTTATAGTCATTTTACACTCCTTGTCTTGATGGAAGAACTTTTACATGCCATTAAAAAAATGATCGAAGATCATTTTCAAACCAAAAAATGTCACCCCCGCTTTCAAAAGCATGGCGCCTACACGCTGCGATATACGGTCTCTGAGAAAGCCACCGAGGTATGAGCCGAGGGTGGATGCGGTAATCATGATTAATATGAGATTTGCGTAATCCATGAACGCAAAACCGGCAATAACAAAGGCCGCGACCTTCAACCCGTGCAGCACGCTCATTTGCATGGCGTGGGTTACGATCACTTCATTTTTATTAATATTCATCTTCATCAGGATGGGCTGTGATATCAAACCGGTTACAGCCACGAAAAGTGAAAGAAATGTTTGAAAGAAGCCCACGATCGCAAAGTTTTTAAATACAAAACCCAGGCGTGAGACGATCTTGGTCCAGGTGATTGCCAGAATAAAAAAGCCGAGGATCAGTGACAGATATTGTTCGGGGAATTTCCCGATGAAGAAATAGCCTATGAATGCTCCGACAAGACAGCCGATAACATATCTAGGCAGGATCTCTACTTTTGCACTCTTGTAGTCAAAGACGAATCTGCTGCCATTGCTCACCATTTGAATCAAACCGTGAACCGGTACAACCGCAGAGATAGGGATGAATTGAGGCATCACCGCAAGCAATCCAATCCCGCCGCCAACACCAATGGCTGCCGTCATGAATGAAGTGATAAAGCTGACGCCCACCAACAGATATAAGCCATCAGAGAGTTCGAGCATTATTGGTTCCTGTCCAGTTTTATTAAGGTTTAAACGTGCATCGCGATGCGTTGGCTTTTCACGGAGTTACTTATTTCTAGGCAAACGCCTATGAACGCTCTGGAATAATCAGGCGCTTCAAGGCGAACTCAGCCATTACTTATTTGCAGGTAATGAAATGATCGGAAATGCGTAGTCTGTCTGTTTCAGATTCCTGGCCACGGCGAGCTTTTGCTCTGTGGATGTTGCTTGGTTGCCAGCCGGATACTTTTTTCAACGCGACAAGGTTTCCGCCCCCTGTTCAAACGGGGCGTAAGTCTTACTGATGCGTGAGTATGGGGTTGGTGTGACAGGCCGTAGTCCAATCACTCTGTTCATGTCGGGAAGTCAGATCGTCATCGATACAAAGTTGATGGCGTGTTGCGTTGACTGACTTCCCTTGCGGGTGAAAATCTCCCTTATATCAATAGTCAACCCTTTCACCCGGGCGGTCTGCCGAGTCAAATGGCGGGGCCATGTTGTCGGCGAAACGATAAGCGTGTGCTAGGCAGTGTACGAAAAGTAATGTCGCAAACACCGCATGGTGCAAGCCAGTGAGACCATCGCCGCAAAACTTTTCGCCAGCTTGTCGTAG
>NZ_OBDX01000041.1:0-47473 GCF_900215185.1 Pseudomonas sp. LAMO17WK12:I10
GATGCTGAACACCTTCGGCGCTATTGCGACCGCTACCGGATGCAGCCGGTGATTCCCTTGCGCACCATGAAGCGCAAGCCAAAGCCCGGCCTGCCCAGGCTGTTCGATAGGCCCAAGTACCGGCAGCGCAACATCATTGAGCGCATGTTCGGTTGGCTGAAAGAGAATCGACGGATCGGTACGCGCTACGACAAGCTGGCGAAAAGTTTTGCGGCGATGGTCTCACTGGCTTGCACCATGCGGTGTTTGCGACATTACTTTTCGTACACTGCCTAAGGGCCGTGCCAGCCTGGAGGTTTTTCGCGAGCAAACTCGCACCTACAAAGGATGATGAAATCCATATAGGCTGCTGAACGCCTGAGCGATGTATATAACTCCCCTCCAGAAGTGGTCAATAGACTCAAAGTTCATATCAGAAAGTGCACGTTGATCAGAGTTCTTTCATCTTCAACGAGACTCACACTTTGAACTATATCGGGGTTGCCGCAATAATGATCATCTCATCCTGGGAGAAACTGTTGGTTACAACTTGCGGACAGCGGAAACAGGCATCTGGCCCCTGTTCATTCCACCAACGACAAGAGGCTCTTATCGAGCAACGGGGAAGTTTGTCTGTGACCGTTTTTAATTTCTCTACGGTGCGCGATACAAGCTGGCAGCCTCCTTCCTTGTAATGCTGGCATCGCATTTCCGCACAGGGTGCGGAAATGCGAAACACCTCTGCCGGACTGACAGGGACTGTTGATTCAGCCAGCTCTTTCGTCATGGGTATTGCTTGTGAAAGGTAAGCTACTTCAGGAGCTGCCACCGTGCCATTCACCACCCCGAATATTTTCGCGCCTTCCCATTCCGGCTGAGCACTTGGGCACAGAAGCGCCTTATTTCGACCGTTCTCAATCAATCGGCGGGATTTTTCCAACGATTTGGGTGGCATTTTATTCCCTCCACCAGCATTCCTTCTGTCCCTATTGGCTTGACGAAAAAATGCCGAAAAACCTAGACCTTGCCAATATTGGCAACTTCCTTGAGTTCGCCTACCGCGCCTTGGGGGAGTACTTGAATGTTGAAGTCAATCCTTCCGCCATAAATAAGAATTTTATCGCGCAACGCTTCTCCACGAGCATCGAGCGCTCTTTGCAAACCGGTAGCGATTGCAGTGCTTATATCGGCAACAGACAGATTCGCTGTTACGCGGTCAAACTTTTCATTGGACATTTTAATTCTCCAAAACATAGCCGTTGAAATAACTGGAGGCGTGCAAGCAGAACATCAATGGCGTTTTGGTGTCTCGGGGGCTTGGTAATGGCTCGCTTCAAACAGCTCCATGTCCACAAAAACTCCAAAATAACGATCTGCCATTATTGCTGGCGCGGCAATGACTTTGACAGTCAACCCACTGTAAGAGCATAGCCACTAAAGTTAGCGTCAAAAGTCAAATTTGGAAGATGGATTAACTCGAATCACTATAAGTGAAAGACTGAATCGCCCTGGTCGCGGAGATACTTCAAAATTTCATTGCGAGCCCATGAGCAGTTCTGCGAAGGACTCTAATCTCGCACGGTGAGGGATGAATAGTTCGACCCGAAGGGCCTCGTTTTTTTAGAACAGCGACATCTGCCGCGTCGATGTTGTCGGCGCATTCGAAGCGGGAGCGGTAGCCGGCTTCAAAGATGGGCAGCGGATAACCGTGGATGTGGCGGTAGCACTCGGGCCAGCCGGAAGTGAGCAGGGCCTCGATGGTAAGGCCCTGCCAGGCGAAGGTGCAGAGTTGGGCGCATGGCGCCCGATTGGGGTGTCCCGGATTATCAGGCCAGTTCAGCTTGCTCGCGATAGGGCCAGCGCCGACAACCCTGGATTACAACCCCTCCAGCTCCGCCATCAGGTCGCTCAGGCGATCGACCTTCTCCTCGTTGATTTCACTGCTCGCCAGGCCGTCGATGTACTGCGCCAGCTCCTCCACCGTGCTGCACTCGAACATCGCACGCAGCGGCACGTTGCGTTGTAGGGTCTTCTGCACCCGCGAGGCGATCTGCGTGGCCAGCAGTGAATGCCCGCCCAGCTCGAAGAAGTTGTCCTGGACCCCGACCCGCTCGACCTTGAGCACCTCGGCCCAGATAGCGGCCAGGGTCTGCTCCAGTTCGCTGCGCGGTGCCAGGTAGTCCTGGCTGTGCAGCTGGCCGATCTCCAGGGCCGGCAGGGCCTTGCGGTCGAGCTTGCCGTTGGCGTTGAGCGGCAGGCGCTCCAGCCACAGCCAGTGCAGCGGCACCATGTATTCCGGCAGCTCGGCGCGCAGGCGTTGCTTGATGCGCTCCAGGCGTTCAGCCGGATTCAGCGCCGAGTCGCTGGCAACCAAGTACCCCACCAGATGCTTGCCGTTGACCCCTTCCTGCACCCCGACCGCCGCTTCACGGACTTCCGGCTGTTCGTGCAGGCGGGCTTCGATTTCCCCCAGCTCGATGCGGTAGCCACGGATCTTCACCTGATGGTCGATGCGCCCGACGTACTCCAGCACGCCATCGGCGCGGCGCCGTGCCAGGTCGCCGGTGCGGTACAGGCGCTCGCCCGGGGCACCGAACGGATGCGGCACGAACACCTGCGCGGTGCGCAGCGGATCGCTGACATAACCACGGCCGACCCCGGTACCGGCGACGCACAGCTCGCCCACCGCGCCCAGCGGTACCAGCTCCAGCGCGTCATTCATCAGGTACAGGCGGTTGTTGTCGGTCGGCGTACCGATCGGCAGGTAGCTGCCACGGGTCGAAGCCCTATCGACGCGGTAGAAGGCCACGTCATCCGAACACTCGGCCGGACCGTAGGCGTTGACCAGGCCGATCTGCGGGTAACGCAGCAACCATTGGTGCGCCAGCTCCGGCGGCATCGCCTCGCCGGTCGGCAGCATCCAGCGCAGGCCATCGAGGTCGATGGAGTCCTGGGCGAGCATGCCCTGGATCAGCGACGGCACGCTTTCCAGCACGCTGATGCCCTGCGCCTGCACATGGGCCAGCAAGCCTTGCGGGTCATGGGCGATGGCGTTCGGCACGATGTCCACCCGCGCGCCGAACAGCGGCGCGGCGAGGAACTGCCAGACCGAAATGTCGAAGCTCTGCGACGCGGTCTGGGCGATCACATCGGTTTCGCTCAATTGCAGGTACGGCACCTTGCTCAGCTGGTTGTTGAGCATGCCGCGCTGCTCGACCATCACGCCCTTGGGCAGGCCGGTGGAGCCCGAGGTGTAGATCACATAGGCCAGGTTGTCCGGGCCGCTGTAGATCCCCGGGTTGTCCTGCGAATGATCAGCCGCTTGCACCTCTTCCCACACCAGCAAACGTGGTCGGTTGGCGCAAGCGAATTCGTCGAGCAAGGCTCGCGCCTGTTCCTGGCAGGCCGCGGTGCACACCAGCAACGGCGTGCGGCTCAGCTCGATGATCCGCCCCAGGCGCTGGCCCGGCAGGCCCGGGTCCAGCGGCAGGTAGCCGGCGCCGGCCTTGAAGCTGCCGATGATCATGCCCAGCAGGTCCAGGCTGCGCTCGGCCAGCAAGGCCACCGGCTGGTCCAGGCCCACGCCGTTGGCGATCAGGGCGTGGCCCAGGCGGTTACTGCGCTGGTTCAGTTCGGCATAGCTGTATTGCAAGTCCTGGCAACTGGCGGCGATGCGTTGCGGATGCACCGCCACCTGGGCCTCGAACAGTTCGACGTAGCTGCGCTGCAGCGGGTACTCATGCTCGCTCTGATTGCAGCCGGCGAGCAGGAAGTCCTGCTCTGCTGCGCCCAGCAGCGGCAGCTCGGCCATGTCGCCATGGAAGCCCTGCACCAGCGCCAGCAGCAGGCGCTTGAACTCGCCGAGCATGCGCTCGATGGTCGCTTGCTCGAAGTAGCGCTGGTCGTAGGACAGGTGCAGCCCCAGGTCATCCCCCGGGTAGCACACCGCGGTCAGCGGGAAGTTGGTGTGGGTGCGGCCGGAATCCGAGGTGGCGTTCAGGCTTTGCGCGCGGTCCAGCACCGAGACTTCCACCGGTGCGTTCTCGAACACGAACAGGCTGTCGAACAGCGGCTGGCCCTTGGGCAGCTCGCTGTTTTCCTGGATCGCCACCAGCGGCAGGTATTCGTACTCGCGCAGCTCCATGTTGCGTTCCAGCAGGCTGCCGAGCCATTGACGCACGCTCAGGCGCTGGCCGTCTTCCGGTAGCTGCACCCGCAGCGCGATGCTGTTGATGAACAGGCCGACGGTGCGCTGCATCTCGGGCATTTGCACCGGACGCCCGGCCACGGTGACGCCGAACAGCACGTCTCTCTCGCCGCTCAGGCGTCGCAGGACCAGGGCCCAGGCCGCCTGGGCGAAGGTGTTGACGGTCAGCTGATGCTGCTGCGCCAACTCACGCAATTGCGCGCCGTCGCGGGCATCGAGACGGGTGTAGCAGTCACCGACGATCATGCCGCCGCTGTCGCCGGCGTGTTCGCGCAGGAACGGCCGGTCGCTCGGAATCGGCGTGGTGCGCTCGAAGCCTTGCAGGTTGTTTTTCCACCACTGGCGCGCCTCGGCCAGGCTCTGGCGTTGCAGCCAGCCGATGTAGTCGCGGTAGCGTGGCGGCACGCTGAGCTGGGCTTCGCGACCTTCGCCCAGGGCGGTGTAGATCTCGAAGAAGTCGTTCATCAACAGCGAACGGCACCAGGCATCGATCAGGATGTGGTGGTTGCTCATCATGAACCAGTAGCGCGCGGCCCCCACGCGGATCAGCCGCAGGTGGAACGGTGCCTGGCTGAGCAGATCGAAACCGGCCTCGCGCTCGCTTTTCAGCAGCGCCTGCAACTTCGGTTCCTGCTCGTCTTGCGCGACAGCGCTCCAGTCCAGGAACTCGATCGGCGTACTGCCCGGCTTGTGGATAACCTGCAGCATGTCTTCGCCGACGTTCCAGCAGAAGGACGCGCGCAAGGCTTCGTGACGGGCCACCACGGCCTGCCAGGCCTGGGCGAAACGCGCCGGGTCCAGCTCGCTGTCGATGCGGTAGCGGTCCTGCATGTAGTACAGGCCGGTGCCCGGCTCCAGCAGGGTGTGCAGCAGCATGCCCTCCTGCATCGGAGTCAGCGGGTAGACGTCCTCGATGGCGCTGGCCGGCACCGGCAGCGCGTCCAGTTGTGCCTGGGTCAGGCGCGCCAGGGGGAAGTCCGACGGCGTCAGGCCACCGGCATCGTCCTCCAGGCAATGGCCGATCAGGCTGTGCAGTTCGCCGAGGTAGGCCTGGGCCAGCGCGTCGATGTTCTGCACATAGAAACGCTCGCCGCTGAAGGTCCAGCGCAGCACCAGCTCGCCGGCGTAGACCTGGCTGTCGATGCTCAGCTCGTTGGGCAGCGGCGCGTCCGGCGAATGGGCGGCGCCCACCGGCTCGTCCAGCGGACGGAACAGCGCGTCGCTGGCAAAGCTCTGGTCGAACTGGCCCAGGTAGTTGAAGGTGACCGGCGCCTGCGGCAAGGCCGCCATGCCCTGCTGGATCGCCGCATCGGCCAGGTAGCGCAGCACGCCATAACCCAGGCCTTTATGCGGCACGGCGCGCAGCTGTTCCTTGATCGCCTTGATCGAGACGCCCTGCCCGGCCGCTGCTTCGATGGCCAGCGGGGTCAGGCGCAGCGGGTAAGCGCTGGTGAACCAGCCGACCGTGCGGGTCAGGTCGATCTCGTCGAACAGGGTTTCGCGGCCATGGCCTTCGAGCTGGATCAGCGACGAAGCCTCGCCGGTCCAGCGGCACAGCACGCGGGCCAGGGCCGTCAGCAGCAGGTCGTTGACCTGGGTGCGGTAGGCGCTCGGCACCTGTTGCAGCAGCTGCCGGGTGCGTTCGGCATCCAGCTTCACGCTGACGGTTTGCGCATGCTTGTTCTGCCGCCCGCCCTGGGCGTGCTGCACCGGCAGCGTCGCCGCCGGGCCAGCCAGTTGGTCCTGCCACCAGCTCAACTCTTCGCGCAGCGACTCGCTGCCGGCATAGGCCTGCAGGCGTGACGCCCAATCGCGCAAGGCGCTGGTTTTCGCCGGCAGGCGCGGCGTCTGCTGAGCTTCAAGCTGGCGGTAGAGGTTTTGCAGATCCTCCAGCAGCACCCGCCAGGACACGCCGTCGACCACCAGGTGGTGGATGGCGATAAACAGGCGTTGCTGCGCATCCGGACCGTCCACCAACAGCGCGCGCAACAGCGGTCCGTTGGCCAGGTCCAGGCTGCGCTGCACCTCGGCGAACAGCGCCGGGCATTGCTCCATGGAAGCCACGCGCAGCTGCATCAGCAGTGGCGCCTCGGACAGCGGCTGGTGCTCGGCCCGCCATTGGCCGTCGACCTGGGTGAAGCGCAGGCGCAGGGCGTCATGCTGGGCCAACACCGCGTGCAACGCTTGCTCCAGCAACTGCCCGTCGAGCACCTGGGTCGGCGCCAGCAGCAGCGCCTGGTTCCAGTGCTGACGCTCGGGGATCGCGCTGTCGAAGAACCAGTGCTGGATCGGCGTCAGGCCCGACTCGCCGCTGAGCAGGCCTTGCTCGGCGACGATCCGCTCGCTGCGGCTGGCCACCGCAGCCAGGGCCTGCACAGTCTGATGCTGGAACAGGTCCCGCGGGCTGAAATGAATGCCCAGCTGACGGGCGCGGCTGACCACCTGGATCGACAGGATCGAGTCGCCGCCCAGTTCAAAGAAGTTGTCGTGCAGGCCGACCTGCCGCAGGTTCAGCACGTCGCACCAGACCTGGGCCAGGGTTTGCTCCAGCTCGTTGCTCGGCGCCACGTACTGCTGGCGGTTGAGTTCCAGGTCCGGCGCCGGCAAGGCGCGGCGGTCGAGCTTGCCGTTGGCGGTCAGCGGCATGCTCGCCAGCAGGATCAGGTGGGTGGGCACCATGTAGTCCGGCAGGTGGATTTTCAGCTGCGCCTTGATCGCTTCGCGCAGGGCCGCCTGTTGCTCGTCGCCCTGCTCGGCAACGTCGCTGACTAGATAGCCGGCCAGCTGTTTGCCGCCCGGCATGTCCAGGGCCAGCACCACCGCTTCGCGTACCGCGTCATGTTCCAGCAGGCGGTTTTCGATTTCCCCCAGCTCGATACGGAAGCCACGAATCTTCACCTGATGGTCGACCCGGCCGATGTATTCCACCTGGCCGTTGGCGCACTGGCGCACCAGATCGCCGGTGCGATACAGGCGCCCGCCAGTGGTGCTAAACGGGTCGGCCACGAAGCGCTCGGCGCTCATACCCGGACGCTGGTGGTAACCCTGGGCCAGGCCGGCCCCGCCGATATACAGCTCACCGGTGGCGCCTTGCGGCAGCAGAGCCAGATCGGCGTCGAGGATGTAGGCCACTCGCTCACCCACCAGCGTGCCGATCGGTACGCTGCCAGCGCCCTCTTCCAGTTGTTCCGGCGCCAGGCTGGCCAGCGGCATGACCACGGTTTCGGTCGGGCCGTAGGCGTTGAAGAACAGGCTCGGCTTGAACGCCGCGCGGATGCGGCTCAGGTGTTCGCCGGTCAGCGCCTCGCCACCGGTGATGCACATACGCACCGGCAGGGTCTGGCCCTGGGTCGCCAGCCACTGCGCCAGCTGGCTGCCGTAGCTCGGGGTAAAGCCGAGGATGTTGATGCGGTGCTCACGGATCAGCTGGCAGATCTCTTGCGCGTCCCACTGCCCTTGCGCCCGCAGCACCACCTGGGCGCCGCTGAGCAGCGGCACCAGCAGGCGCTCGGTGGCGGCGTCGAAGTTGATGGAATAGAAGTGCAGCTCGCAGTCGTCCGCACGCATGCCAAAGCGCTCGATCACCGCGCGGCAGTGCATGGCGATCTCGCCATGGGACACCACCACGCCCTTGGGCTTGCCGGTGGAGCCCGAGGTGTAGATCAGGTACGCCTGGTGCTGCGGCAGGCTGATAAAGGGCAGCTCGCTGGCCGGGTAGTTGGCCAGTTGCGCGCTGTCCTCTTCCAGGCACCAGCGCGCCACGCTGGCTGGCAACTCACCCAAAGCCTGGAACATCGCCGCATCGCTGAGCAGCAGGCCGATGCCGCTGTCTTCGATCATGTAGTGCAGGCGGTCCAGCGGGTATTCCGGGTCCAGCGGCACGTAGGCGCCGCCGGCCTTGAGGATCGCCAGCAGGCCGACGACCATTTCCAGCGAGCGCTCCAGGGCCAGGCCGACCCGCACCTGCGGGCCGACGCCACGCTCACGGAGCATCCAGGCCAGGCGGTTGGCGCGGCTGTCGAGTTCGGCGTAGCTCAGGGTCTGCCCGGCGAATGTCAGGGCCGGCGCGTCCGGGTGCAGCAGCGCCTGCTCGCTGAACAAGTGGTGGATGCACTGGTCCAGGCGATGTTCGCCGGGCTCGACGCCCAGGCTGTCCAGCAGTTGCTGTTGCTCGACGCGGTCCAGCAGCGGCAATTCGCTCAGGCGCTGCTCGGGGCTCTCGATCAAGGCCGCGATCAAGGCCTCCAGCAGGTTGCGCCAGTGCGCCGCCATGCGCGCGATGCGCGGTTCGTCGAACAGGTCGGTGCTGTAGGTCAGGCAGCAACCCAGGCGATGGTCCAGGTCGGTGACTTCCAGGTTGAGGTCGAACTTGGTGGCCCGCGCATCGTTGGCCAGGTATTCCACGGTCATGCCGGCCATGCTGCGGCTCTGCTGGAATTCCCAGCGCTGGACATTGCACATCACCTGGAACAGCGGGTTATAGGCGGCGCTGCGCGGCGGTTGCAGGGCTTCCACCAGGTGGTCGAACGGCAGGTCCTGATGGGACTGGCCTTCGATCACGGTATGCCGCACCTGCTCGAACAGATCAAAGACGCTCATCTGCCCGTCGAGCTGGCAACGCAGCACCTGGGTGTTGAGGAAAGCGCCGATCAGCCCCTCGCTTTCCGGGCGGATGCGGTTGGCCACCGGCGCGCCGATGCGCAGGTCGGTCTGGCCGCTGTAGCGATAGAGCAGCACGGCCAGGGTCGCGGTCATGGTCATGAACAGGGTCAGGCCATGTTCGGCGTTGAAGCGCCGCACCCGTGCCGCCAGTTCGTCGCTCAGGTCGAAGCGGTACAACTCACCGCGGTGGCTCTGCACCGGCGGCCGCGGCCGGTCGCCCGGCAGTTCCAACAGCGGATGTTCGTTGCCCAGTTGCGCGGTCCAGTAATCCAGCTGGCGCTGACGCTCGCCGGACTCCAGCCACTGGCGCTGCCAGACGCTGTAATCCAGGTACTGCACCGGCAGCGGTTCCAGCGGCGAGTCGCGGTCATCGATAAAGGCTTCGTACAACGCGCTCAGCTCACGGGCGAAGATGTCCATCGCCCAGCCTTCGGTGACGATGTGGTGCAGGGTCAGCACGAAGTAGTGCTCATGCTCCGCCGCCTTGACCAGGCAGGCGCGCAGCAGCGGGCCGGTTTCCAGGTCGAACGGCCGGTGCGCCTCGCTGTCGGCCAGCTGTTGCAGGCGCTGTTCGCAGGCTGCTGCATCCAGGCTGGAGAAATCCTTCCAGGCCATGCGCACGCCGGTTTCCCCGTGCACCCGTTGCTGGGCCACGCCGTCGACGCTGGGGAACGTGGTGCGCAGGGTTTCATGCCGCAGGATCAGCGCCTGCAGCGCCGCCTCGAAACGCCCGACATCCAGCACGCCCGTAAAGCGCGCCATGCCGCCGACGTTGTAGGCCGGGCTGTCCGGCTCCATCTGCCAGAGGAACCACATGCGCTGCTGGGAATAGGACAGCGGTACAGGCGCGCTGCGGTCGACCTTGGCGATCGGCGGCTGCTGGTTGCGCTGGCCGGCTTCCTGGATCAGCCGCACCTGCTCGGCGAAGTCACCCAGCTCGCTGGCTTCGAACAAGGCCCGCAGCGGCAACTCGACGTCGCAGGCCTGGCGGGTTCGGGAAATGATCTGCGTGGCCAGCAGCGAGTGGCCGCCCAGGGCAAAGAAATCATCGCGCAAGCCAATGCGCTGCTGCCCCAGCACCTCGCGCCAGATCGCCGCGATCTGCTGTTGCAACTCGGTGACGGGTTCGACGTGTTCACGCACCTGCCATTGCGGTTCCGGCAAGGCGCGGCGGTCGAGCTTGCCGCTCGGGCTCAGGGGCATGGCCGAAAGAAGCATCAGTTGCGCCGGCACCATGTACTCCGGCAGCTCACTGGCCAGGGCGGTTTTCAGGCGCGCGGTCTGCGCTTCTTCCTCTTCCCCATCGGAGGTAGCGGTGTAATAACCGATCAGCTGCGCACCGGCCGCAGTCTCGCGCACCAGTACCGCGGCCTGGGCCACGCCCTCCTGGGCCAGCAGGCGCGCTTCGATTTCCTGGGGCTCGACGCGAAAGCCGCGCAGCTTGACCTGCTGGTCGAGACGCCCGAGGTATTCCAGCGCGCCATCGGCCGCCCAGCGCACCCGGTCGCCGGTGCGGTACAGGCGCGCGCCCTCGCTGCTCAGCGGGTCGACGACAAAACGTTCGGCGCTCAGCCCCGGCCGCCCGAGATAACCGCGGGCCAGGCCGATCCCGGCAATGCACAGTTCGCCCGGCACACCGGCCGGCACCGGGTTGAGGTCGGCGTCCAGCACCCGGCAGATCACGTTGCCCAGCGGACGGCCAATGGGCGAACGCTCGCCATCGCTGCTACGGCAATGCCAGTGGGTAACGTTGATCGCGGTTTCGGTCGGGCCGTAACGGTTATGCAGCTGGGTGTTCGGCAGTTGCTCCAGTACCCGGTCGCGTAATTCGGCCGGCAAGGCTTCGCCACCGGAGAACACCCGGCGCAGGCTGCTGCATCCGGCGCTCAACGGCTCATCGACGAACAGCTGCAACAGCGGCGGCACGAAGTGCAGCGTGGTCACGCCGTATTGCTGCACCAGCTGGGCGATGCGATGCGGGTCACGGTGTTCGCCCGGCGCGGCCAGCAGCAGGCGGCAGCCGGTGATCAGCGGCCAGAAGCACTCCCACACCGACACGTCGAAACTGATCGGCGCCTTTTGCATCAGCACATCGCTGGCGTCCAGGCGGTAAGTGTTCTGCATCCACTGCAAGCGTTCACTCAGGGCCGCGTGGGTGTTGCCCACGCCCTTGGGCTGGCCGGTGGAGCCGGAGGTGTAGATCACATAGGCCAGGTTGTCGCCGTGCAGGTGCAGGCCCGGCGCATGGCTCGGCCAGCTGTCGAGCTTGAGGCTGTCCATGGCGATGGCGCTGACGCCAGCGGCCTGGGGCAGGCGCTCGAGCAGGTGGGTCTGGGTCAGCAGCAGCTCGACGCCACTGTCGGCCAGCATGTAGGCCAGGCGCTCGGCCGGGTAGTCTGGGTCTAGCGGCACATAGGCGCCGCCGGCCTTGACGATCGCCAGCAGGCCGATCAACAGCTGCGGCGAGCGCTCGGCGGCGATGGCCACGCAGACATCCGGGCCGACTCCTTTGTCGCGCAGGTAATGGGCCAGGCGGTTGGCTTGGGCATGCAGCTCGGCAAAGCTCAGCTCGCCGCCCTGCCACACCAGTGCGGTGCGTTCCGGGGTCTGCTGCAGTTGTGCCTCGAGCAGCTCGGGCAGCCATTGGCTGGCCGCCGCGCACGGGGCTTCGCTCCACTGTTGCTGCTGCGCCTGCTCGCAGGGGTTGAGCAGCGGCAGGTCGGCGATGGCGGTCTGCGGACGCGCGCAGGCTTCGCGCAGCAGGCTGACGTAATGCTCGGCCAGGCGCTCGACGGTCGCGGCCTCGAACAGTTCGCTGGCGTAGTCGAACGACAGGCTCAGGCGGCCGTTACGGTCTTCTTCACTGTGCAGTTGCAGGTCGAACTTGGCCTCGCGGCTGTGCCACGGCAACTCCTCGGCCAGCAGCCCGGGCAGCCGGCGCAGGGCGCCGAGGTCGCGCTGCTGGTGGTTGAACATGACCTGGAACAGACCCTGTTCGCGGGCCTGGGGGAAGGCTTCGAGCAGTTGCTCGAACGGCAGGTCCTGATGGGCCTGGGCCTCCAGCGCGGCCTGGCGGGTCTGCGCCAACAGATCAACGAACGGCAGGCGCCCATCCACCTCGGCGCGCAGCACCAGGGTGTTGATGAAGAAGCCGATCAGGCCCTGGGTTTCCAGGCGCGGACGGTTGGCGTTGGGCACGCCGATGCGGATGTCGCGCTGGCCGCTGTAGCGATGCAGCAGGCTCTGGAAGGCCGTGAGCAACAGCATGAACGGCGTGGATTCATGGGCCTGGGCGGTCTGGCGAATGGCGTCGCTCAGGCTCGCGCCCAGGCGCAGGCTGTGCCGCGCGGCGCTGTGTTGCCGTTGCGCCGAACGTGGGTGATCGGTGGCCAGTCCCAGGCTCGGGTGCTCGTCGCCCAACTGCTGCTTCCAGTAGGCCAATTGCCGTTCGCCTTCGCCCTGGGCCAGCCACTGGCGCTGCCAGCTGCCGTAGTCGGCGTACTGCAACGGCAACGGCGCCAGGCTCGCCGCCTGGCCTTGCACGGCGGCGGCATAGAGGCGCGAGAACTCGTCGATCAGCACATTCAGCGACCAGCCGTCGGCGATGATGTGGTGCAGGGTCACCAGCAGTTGGTGCTCTTCGTCGTCGAGGCGCACCAGGGTCACCCGGAGCAGCGGACCTTGTTCCAGGTCGAACCGGGTACGGGCTTCCTCCTCGCGGATCTGTTGCGCCCGCGCTTCGCGCTCGGCCAGCGGCAGGTCGCTGAGGTCGATCACCTGCAGGTTGAATCTGCCGGCGGCTTCGACCTGTTGCAGCGCCTGGCCGTCGCGCTCGAAAAAGCGCGTGCGCAGGGATTCGTGGCGTTCGATCAGTTGCTGGAAACTGGCGCGCAGGGCGTCTTCGTCCAGCTCGCCACGCAGGCGCAGACCACCGGGAATGTTGTAGGCGCTGCTGTGCGGGTCAAGCTGCCAGGTGATCCACAGGCGGTTCTGCGCCAGGGATTGAGGCAGCGCCTCGGCACGCGACAAGGCATTGATCGCGCCCTGGGCCAGGCCGCCATCCTGTTGCAACTGGGCGACCTGCGCGGCGAACGCGCCGAGGGTCGGCGCTTCGAACAGCAGGCGCAGGTTCAGCTCCAGGCCGAGTGCTTCACGCAGGCGCGCGACGACCTGGGTCGCGGCGATGGAGTTGCCGCCCAGCAGGAAGAAGTGATCGTCGCTCGCCACTTGCTCGACTTGCAGCTGTTCGCGCCAGATGCGGCCGATCAGCTCTTGCAGTTCGCTGGTCGCTTCGCCGCTGGCCTCGCCGGCCATAGCCTGGCGACTAGGAAACTGGGCATAACTGTCGAGGCTGCCATCGGCCAGGCGGTTGCGGCAGGCCGAACGTTGCAGCTTGCCGCTGGATGTCTTGGGCAAGGCGCCGGGATTGAGCAGGACCACCACGCTCGGCGCTTGCTGACAGGCCTCGGCCACGGTCTGGCGAATCAGCTTGATCAGCGCATCCGGCGTGAGGATCTTCTGCACGCTGCGGCTGATTTCCGCGGCGATGCCGATGCCTTCCTCGCCCTGCTCGGTGACGGCGAACGCCGCGACCCGGCCCTTGCGCACCACCTCGACTTCACGCTCGATGGTCTGCTCGATGTCCTGTGGATAAAGGTTGTGCCCACGCACGATCAGCATGTCTTTCAAGCGGCCGGTAATGAACAGCTCGCCATCGCGCATGAAACCCAGATCGCCGGTGCGCAGCCAGGTCCGGCCGGCATGCTCGACGAAGGTCTTGGCCGTGGCCTCGGGGTTGCGCCAGTAACCATGGGCGATGCTCGGGCCGGCGGCCCAGACTTCGCCGACCCGGTTGTCTTCCAGCTCGGCCAGGATGTTCGGCTCGACGATCAGCACCGCGTGCTCGGGCTGGCTGGTGCCGCAGCTCATCATGGCGTTGCCGGTGCCCGGCTCGGCGCGGTTCTGCGCCAGGGCCTGCTCGTCCAGGCGCAGGGCCGGGATGCCCTGGCCACGGGTGCCACCGGCGACAAACAGGGTGGCTTCGGCCAGGCCATAAGACGCGAAGAAGTTTTTCGGGGTGAAACCGCAGGCGGCGAACTTCTCGGCGAAGCGCTCCAGGGTGTCCAGGCGGATCGGCTCGGACCCGGAATAGGCCACGCGCCAGCGGCTGAGGTCCAGGCGTTCCAGGGCCGACTCGCTGACCCGCTCGCTGCACAGGCGGTAGGCGAAGTCCGGGCCACCGCTGATGGTGCCGCCGTATTCGCTGATCGCCTCCAGCCAGCGCAACGGCCGGCCGAGGAAATACGCCGGCGACATCAATACGCAGGGCACGCCGCTGAAGATCGGTTGCAGCAGGCCGCCGATCAGGCCCATGTCGTGGTACAGCGGCAGCCAGCTGACGATCACGTCGTCGGGGTTGAGATCGATGCCGAAGCCGCGGCGGATCAGCAGTTCGTTGGCCACCAGGTTACCGTGGCTGACCTGCACGCCCTTGGGCAAGGCGGTGGAACCCGAGGTGTATTGCAGGAAGGCGATGTCGTCGCCGCGCAGTTCGGTGGCGGTCCAGCCTTCGGCCAGGCTCGCCGCCAGGCTATCCACGCAGAGCAGTTGCGGCGCGTCGACGCCTTGCAGTTCGTCCATCTGCGCCAGGGAGTCGCGCAGGCCGCTGCTGGTCAGCAGCAGCCGCGGCTCGGCGTCGGCGATGATCGAGATCAGCCGTTCCTGGTGATGACGTCGGCTCGACTCCGGCGGATAGGCCGGCACGGCGATAACCCCGGCATACAGGCAGCCGAAAAACGCCGCGACATAGTCCGGGCCGCTGGGGAACAGCAGCACCGCGCGATCGCCCAAGCCGGCATTGGCCTGCAGCGCCGCGGCGATGGTCCGGGCACGCAAATCCAGGTCGCGATAACTGAGGACCACGCTCTGATCCTGCTCTTCGGCAAGGAAGCGCAAGGCCACTTGATCGGGGGTCTGAGCCGCCCGGCGTTGAAGGGCTTGAGCCAGAGTGCTGGGGAGTTCGAACGCGTCCATCATGGGGTTTCCTGCGCGGATTGTGCTTGCACGTAGAGCCGCGGGAAAAAGCCGCGGCCGTTACATAAACCTTTGAAAAATAAAGGCTCCTGCCCTCGGAATGGGACATCTGGAGAGCGCTGTGGCGGGATGTTCCACCCGGAACCTTTCTCCAATGAGAACGGATGGCGTCTTGAAATAATTAGTCCGCACTCTGCCCTCGAACCCCTTCACAAAGTGCGACAACGAGCCGCAGTTCTCGCGCTGCACCAAAGATGCTCATTAATTCTCTTTCTCAATTGACAATCATTATCATTCAACATAATTTGTCGCTCGATGTGTAAGACGAATCTGAAATTTCTGTCGTCCTACTAACCCTTTTGCAGCAAGGTGATTTCCATGACGGAACAAGTATCCACAAGCAGGTGCGATTCACCGCTACTCCAGGCCTTCGTCGACAACCGCCTGATCCTGGTCAAGATCGCGGCGCGTATTACCGGCTGTCGTTCCCGTGCCGAAGACGTGGTGCAAGACGCGTTCTTCCGGCTGCAATCGGCGCCGCAGATCACCTCGTCGTTCAAGGCGCAGTTGAGCTATCTGTTCCAGATCGTGCGCAACCTGGCGATCGACCACTATCGCAAGCAGGCGCTGGAGCAGAAGTATTCGGGCACTGAAGAAGAGGGTCTGAATGTGGTCGTGCAGGGAGCGTCGCCGGAAACCTCACACATCAATTTCTCGACCCTGGAACACATTGCCGACGCGCTGACAGAGCTGCCCAGCCGCACCCGCTATGCGTTCGAGATGTATCGCCTGCATGGCGTGCCGCAAAAGGACATCGCCAAGGAACTCGGGGTCTCGCCGACGCTGGTGAATTTCATGATTCGCGATGCGCTGGTGCATTGCCGCAAAGTCTCGGGCAACCGCGCCGACACCTACGCCCGTCACTGATCCGCGCCGCACGCTATTCCCGCACCTGATCGCGATAGCCACCGTCAGCCACGGCGCTACCGCGAACAGGAACGCTCCCGCCAGATCTTCTCGACTGCCTGATGCCGTCCGACACCCCGCCCCTGCGCCAGAATCAGCAGGGCGGCGCGCTTGTGGGAAAAATCGAAGGCTCTCCCACAATGCAGGCAACGTTCCTGCTGCTCGAGCCTCTGGCCAGCGTCCTCGGCCAGCCATTCGCGCGGCCCGTGGTCGAGGCATAACGAATGCACCAGGGTCGATAACCAGCCGGCCATCCACTCGTCACGCCATCTTTCTTGCCCACGCAAGGCTTGCAGCACCTCGCTGCCCGCCGGTGGCAGTGGCGTGCCAGGCCCGCGACCGGCACCGCTGGTTTCAATACCGGCCAGGCGCAGCGGTTGCAGGCCAGCGGGATCGGCGGCGCAACGGCAGGGATCGGCAACGCTCACAGCGGACAGCGTATCGAGAGAGGACATGGCACGGACTCAGCGTCATCAGTGTTCAACCAAGTGACGTGAGCCGCACAGGGAAATTTAGGCAGGCCGCCTTGGGGGCGGCTTCATTTGGCCGGTGGCATGACCACGATGCGGTAGGGATCGAAGATTTTCAGCAATTCACCGCTGTCGCGCAGGCGCCCCAGCAACTTGGCGAAGTTTTCGCCGCTGATCGGCGCCATGGGGCGAATCAGCGCGTAGTGGTGGTAGACCTGATCGATCCGCTCGGAGGCGAACAATTGCTGCGCCGTGTCGGTATTGTGCGAAAGGAAATCACTGAGGTAGGAACGGGTCACCAGCGCAATGTCGGCACGACCGCGCAGCACCATCAGCAGGTTGCTGTCGTGGGAATAGGTCAGGGTCGCGTTGTAGGTGTCGGCCAGGTACTTGGGGTCGGCATTGAAGTTGGCGAACGCGTAGTGGTAACCGCTGAACAGGGCCAGGCGCTTGCCCTTGAGGTCGGCGAAATATTCCTGGCCGCGGCCGGGCTCGCGCTGGGCGGTGAAGATTTCGGCATCTTCCAGGCCCATGTCGACGCTGGTGTGGGGAATGTTCTGCCAGCCCCAGGCCGGATTCTCGAAAATCGCCATGTCGACGCGGCCTTGCTCAAAATCGCGAAAACGCCGGGGAATCGAGGTCGGCACCAGTACGAATTGGTAGTCGCTCTGCAGCGCGTTCAAGGCCTCCACCAGTTGCGGCAGCAGCCCGGTGTCGGCGCCCTGCTCGGGACGCACGGTATAAGGGGGAAAATGCGCCGCCCCCACGCGTACCAACTGCGCAGCGCAGGCCGGAAAAACCGTCAGGGTGGCCAGACCCCACACCAGCACTCGCAAAGCCGTCCGCATTGGCGAAGACATCAAGGCAACTCACCTCAAGATAAAGAAACAGGGCAATGCCATTAAAGCTAGGCGGTTTCCCTGGCTTCGACAACTTTCCACTGAATAATTAATTACTTGCAGGAGGCCTACGGCTCCTTGAGCACCAGGGTCAGCGCTTCCTCGGCCAGTTGCTCCAGGGTCATGCTGCCCTCGGCGCGGAACCAGGTGGTGGTCCAGGACAGCGCCCCGGTGAGAAAACGCCGGGTAATGAACACATCGCCCTTGATAAAGCCGGCCTCCTTGGCCTCGCCCAGCACCTGCAACCAGATCCGTTCATAAATGTCGCGCAGCGCCAGGACGTCGGCCTGGCCCTGGGCCGACAACGAGCGCCATTCGTAGACCAGCACCGCCATGGCCTCGCCGCTGCCGCCCATGATCGATTGCAGCTCGCAGCGGATCAGCGCCAGCACCCGCTCGCGCACGCTGTCGGCTTCGGCCAGTTCGGCGCGCATCAGGGCGGTGTTGTAGTGGATGGTTTCCTCCATCACCGCGCGCAGGATGTCGTCCTTGCTCTTGAAGTGATGAAAGATGCTGCCGGACTGGATGCCCACCGCGCCGGCCAGGTCGCGCACCGTGGTGCGCTCGTAGCCTTTGTTGCGAAACAGGTGAGCCGCGGTTTGCAGCAGCTTGCCGCGGGCGCTGTCCGGATCGGTCAGTTGCCCGTTGGCGACCAGCTGGCGCATCACCAGCAAGGCTTTTTGCTCGTCCACGGCCTCTCTCCTACATTCGCTCGATCGTTATGCGGCGCAGCCCCCTGAAACAGGGAGCTTGCGCGCGCAATTTAAGCCCGCGGGGACGACCAAGCAAGCGCTTGGGAATAAGATATTTCCGACATTTACAAACCAAGCGCTTGCTTGGTAGTCTCGATCCAGTTCTGTCATCGCGTCTTTTTATCGAGTCTTTTATCGAGAGCCCCAGCCATGACCAAGACCCTCCGCATCGGTTGTGCCAGCGCCTTCTGGGGCGACACCTCGAGCGCCGCCGCGCAACTGGTGCAGGGCGGCCGCCTGGATTACCTGGTGTTCGACTACCTGGCCGAGATCACTCTGTCGATCATGGCCGCAGCCCGGATGAAGGACCCTACTGCCGGCTACGCCACGGATTTCGTCGAGGTCTTGAGTCCGCTGCTGGGCGAGATCGCCCGGCAGGAGATCCGGGTCATCAGCAACGCCGGCGGGATCAACCCGCAAGCCTGCGCCGCGGCCCTGCAAGCGGCCTGCGACCAGGCCGGCGTGGCCCTGAAAGTCGCCGTGCTGCTGGGCGACGACCTGCAACCCCGCTTCAAGCAACTGAGCGGCAGCGGCATTCATGAAATGTTCAGCGGTGCGCCGCTGCCGCCGATGTGCGTGTCCACCAACGCCTACCTCGGCGCCCCCGGGATAGTCGAAGCCCTGAAACTGGGCGCCGACATCGTCATCACCGGCCGCGGGGTCGACAGCGCGGTGGTCAGCGCGGCGCTGGTGCATGAATTCGGCTGGTCCTGGCACGACTACGACAAACTGGCCCAGGCCGCCCTCGCCGGGCACATCATCGAATGCGGCGCGCAGTGCACCGGTGGCAACTTCACCGACTGGCGCGACGTGCCGGACTACGAACACATCGGCTTTCCCATCGTCGAAGTCAGCGCCGATGGCCAGTTCGTGGTCAGCAAGCCCGAAGGTTCCGGTGGCCTGGTCTCGCCGCTGACTGTCGGCGAACAACTGCTCTATGAGATCGGCGACCCACGGGCCTATCTGCTGCCGGACGTCGTCTGCGACTTCACCCAGGTCAAGCTGCGCCAACAGGGCAAGAATGCGGTCAGCGTGCATGGCGCCAAGGGCCTGCCGCCGACCGGCCAGTACAAGGTCAGCGCCACTTACCCGGACGGTTTCCGCTGCACCGCCAGTTGCCTGATCGCCGGTATCGACGCGGTGGCCAAGGCGCGCCGGGTCAGCCAGGCGATCATCGACAAGACCACGCAAATGTTCGGCCAACGCGGCTGGGCGCCCTACAGCGAAGTCAACATCGAACTGCTCGGCAGCGAAGCCACCTATGGCCCCCACGGCCAGCGCCAGGACAGCCGCGAAGTGGTGATCAAGCTCGCCGTGCGCCATCCGGACAAACGCGCGCTGGCACTGTTTTCCCGGGAGATCGCCCAGGCCGCCACCGGCATGGCCCCGGGCCTGACCGGCATCGTCGGCGGCCGGCCCACGGTCTATCCGCTGATCCGCCTGTTCTCGTTCCTGATCGACAAGAGCGCCTGCACCCTGGCAGTCGAAATGGCCGGCCAGCACCACCGGGTCGAGCTGCCCGAGCTCGACAGCCTCGACGCCAGCGCCCTGCCCGCGCCCCATGCCGTGGCCAGCCCCGTGGGCCGCGCCGATGCCAGCGTGGCGCTGGTCAAGCTGGCGGTGGCGCGCTCCGGCGACAAGGGCAACCACAGCAATATCGGGGTCATGGCCCGCGCGCCCGAATACTTGCCGTGGATCGCCGAGGCCCTGACACCCGCCGTCGTGGTGGACTGGATGAGCCATGTGCTGGACCCGGTGCATGGCCGGGTCCAGCGCTGGTACCTGCCGGGCACCCACAGCCTGAATTTCCTGCTGGAGAACGCCCTCGGTGGCGGCGGTGTCGCCAGCCTGCGCATCGACCCGCAAGGCAAGGCCTTCGCCCAGCAGTTGCTGGAAATCCAGATCCCGGTGCCGCAGAGCATCGCTGACGCCGTCAATTAGAGGATGCCTGCCGTGACTTACGACTCGATTTTCAAACCCGACCTGTTCGCCGGCCAAACCATTGTCGTCACCGGTGGCGGCAGCGGCATCGGGCGCTGCACCGCCCATGAACTGGCGGCCCTTGGCGCCCGTGTGCTGCTGGTGGGGCGCAAGGCGGACAAGCTGCACAAGGTGGCCGCGGAGATCGCCGAAGACGGCGGCCAGGCCAGCGGGCATGCCTGCGATATCCGCGACGAGGACGCGGTCAAGGCCCTGGTCAGCGAACTGATCCGTGACCACGGGCCGCTGCATGGCCTGGTCAACAACGCCGGCGGGCAGTACCCCTCGCCCCTGGCCTCGATCAACCAGAAGGGGTTTGAAACCGTGCTGCGCACCAACCTGGTGGGCGGTTTTCTCATGGCCCGGGAAGTCTTCAACCAGTCCATGAGCAAGCACGGCGGCAGCATCGTCAACATGCTCGCCGACATGTGGGGCGGCATGCCCGGCATGGGCCATTCCGGCGCCGCGCGTTCGGGAATGGACAATTTCACCAAGACCGCCGCGTTCGAATGGGGCCATGCCGGGGTGCGGGTCAACGCTGTGGCGCCGGGCTGGATCGCCTCCAGCGGCATGGACACCTACGAAGGCGCGTTCAAGGCGGTGATCCCGACCCTGCGCGAACACGTGCCGCTCAAGCGCATCGGCACCGAGTCGGAAGTCAGCGCCGCCATCGTCTTCCTACTCAGCCCGGCGGCGGCCTTCATCAGCGGCAGCACCTTGCGCATCGACGGCGCCGCCAGCCTCGGCAGCCGCGCCTGGCCGCTGCACAAGGCGTCCCACAGCGAGTCCTATAACGGCTTCCACCGCGCCTACCTGCCAGATGTGCTCAAGGACAAGCCACTCAAGGACGGGAAATAAGCCATGCCAGTCATACAGTCCCAGCTCGATCCCCACGGCCCGCAGTTCCAGCAGAACCGCGAAGCGATGCTGGCCGGCATCGCGCAGATCCGCCAGCTGGAACAGAACCTGCTGGCCAAGGCCGCCGAGGCCAAGGCGAAATTCGAAAAGCGCGGGCAACTGCTGCCCCGCGAACGCCTCAATCTGCTGCTCGACCCCGGCGCGCCTTTTCTCGAACTGGCGAGCCTGGCCGGCTACAAGCTGCACGACGACAAGGACGGCAGCCAGGCCGGGGGCGGGTTGATCGCCGGCATCGGCTACGTCAGTGGCGTGCGGGTGCTGGTGGTGGCCAATAACAGTGCGATCAAGGGCGGCACCATCTCCCCCAGCGGCCTGAAAAAATCCCTGCGCCTGCAGCAGATCGCCATGGAAAACAAACTGCCGGTGGTGACCCTGGCCGAAAGCGGCGGCGCCAATCTCAATTACGCGGCGGAGATTTTCGTCGAAGGCGCGCGCAGTTTCGCCAACCAGGCGCGCATGTCGGCCATGGGCCTGCCGCAGATCACCGTGGTCCACGGCTCGGCCACCGCCGGCGGGGCCTACCAGCCGGGGCTGTCGGATTACGTGGTGGTGGTGCGCGGCAAGGCCAAGCTGTTTCTCGCCGGCCCGCCATTGCTCAAGGCCGCCACCGGCGAGGTGGCCACCGATGAAGAACTGGGCGGCGCCGAGATGCATGCGCAGGTGGCCGGCACCGCCGAATACCTGGCGGAAAACGACGGCGACGGCGTGCGCATTGTGCGGGAAATCCTCGCAGCCCTGCCGTGGAATGCCCGGCTGCCGCTGCAGCCACCCCGGCCTTATGCGGAGCCGCTGTACCCGATCGACGAGCTGCTGGGGCTGATTCCCGACGACCCGAAAAAGCCTTACGACGCCCGGGAAATCATCGCGCGCATCGCCGACGGCTCGAACTTCCTCGAGTTCAAGGGCGAGTTCGACCAGCAGACCCTCTGCGGCCATTTGCAGATCCAGGGACGCCCTTGCGGTTTTATCGGCAATAACGGGCCGATCACCCCGAAAGGCGCGAGCAAGGCCGCGCAGTTCATTCAGTTGTGCGACCAGAGCGGCACCCCGCTGCTGTTTTTCCACAACACCACCGGTTTCATGGTCGGCACCGAGTCGGAGCAGCAAGGCGTGATCAAGCACGGCTCCAAGCTGATCCAGGCGGTGGCCAATGCCCGGGTGCCGAAGCTGACCATCGTGGTCGGCGGCTCCTACGGCGCCGGCAATTACGCCATGTGCGGTCGCGGCCTGGACCCGCGCTTCATCTTCGCCTGGCCCAACAGCCGCACCGCGGTGATGGGCGGTGCCCAGGCCGGCAAGGTGCTGCGCATCGTCACCGAGGCCAAGCACGCCAAGCAGGGCCAGGCGGCCGATCCGCAAATGCTGGATATGCTGGAACAGGTCACGGCGCAGAAACTCGACAGCCAGTCCACGGCCTTGTACGGCAGCGCCAACCTGTGGGACGACGGGCTGATCGACCCGCGGGACACCCGCACCCTGCTGGGTTATCTGCTGGATATCTGCCACGAGGCGCAGGTTCGCCCATTGCAGCCCAACAGCTTCGGCGTCGCACGGTTCTGACCTGTAGCCGCTGCCGCAGGCTGCGATAAGGCCCGAAGGGTCTTCGAGGGCCTCAAGGGCACGTCCCCTGCGGGGCCGATCGCAGCCTGCGGCAGCGGCTACAGGGACAGCGAGCAGTTCCGCAACGACGGTGTTTTCGGCCTGCGGCAGCGGCTACAGGGGTAACAAGGTTCAGGGATTGCGTCACTCAACTTGAGGAGAACAATAAAAATGATCTTCACCCAGGAACATGAAGAACTGCGGCGCACGGTGCGCAATTTTGTCGAGCGCGAGATCAACCCGCATGTCGAGGAATGGGAAAAGGCCGGGCGCTTTCCTATCCACGAGATTTTCCGCAAGGCCGGCGAACTGGGCCTGCTGGGTATCTCCAAGCCGGAGAAGTTCGGTGGCATGGGCCTGGACTACAGCTACTCGATCGTCGCCGCCGAAGAATTCGGCACCATCCATTGCGGCGGCATCCCGATGTCCATCGGCGTGCAGACCGACATGTGCACCCCGGCCCTGGCGCGCTTCGGCTCCGACGAGTTGCGCGAGGAGTTCCTGCGCCCGGCCATCAGCGGGGAAATGGTCGGCTGCATCGGTGTCTCCGAAGTCGGTGCCGGTTCCGACGTGGCCGGACTCAAGACCACCGCGCGCAAGGACGGCGACGACTATGTGATCAACGGCAGCAAGATGTGGATCACCAACTCTCCCAGCGCCGACTTCATCTGCCTGCTGGCCAACACCTCGGACGACAAGCCCCACGTCAACAAGTCGCTGATCATGGTGCCGATGAACAGCCCCGGCATCAGCCTCAGCCCGCACCTGGACAAGCTCGGCATGCGCAGCTCGGAAACCGCCCAGGTGTTTTTCGACAACGTGCGCGTGCCCCAGCACTATCGCATCGGCCACGAAGGCGCGGGTTTCATGATGCAGATGCTGCAATTCCAGGAAGAG
This sequence comes from Pseudomonas sp. LAMO17WK12:I10, assembly GCF_900215185.1. Taxonomy (NCBI): domain Bacteria; kingdom Pseudomonadati; phylum Pseudomonadota; class Gammaproteobacteria; order Pseudomonadales; family Pseudomonadaceae; genus Pseudomonas; species Pseudomonas sp. LAMO17WK12:I10. The sequence continues at coordinate 23,363 of NZ_OBDX01000041.1, forward strand.
CGGCTGTTCGGCGCGGCCAACATGATCAAGGGCCTGGAGTACTGCGTCGACAGCACCATCGAGTACTGCAAGGAGCGCAAGACCTTCGGCAGCGCGCTGATCGACAATCAGGTGATCCACTTCCGCCTGGCTGAGCTGTCCACCGAAATCGAATGCCTGCGAGCCCTGGTGTACCAGGCCACCGAGCAATACGTGCGCGGCCAGGACGTCACCCGCCTGGCGTCCATGGCCAAGCTCAAGGCCGGGCGCCTGGGCCGCGAAGTCAGCGACAGTTGCCTGCAATACTGGGGCGGCATGGGCTTCATGTGGGACAACCCGGTGGCCCGCGCCTACCGCGACGTGCGCCTGGTTTCGATCGGCGGCGGCGCCGACGAAATCATGCTGGGCATCATCTGCAAACTCATGGGCATCCTGCCGGGGAAAAGAAAATGAGCCGCCTGCCCGCCTGCGAAACCCTGCTGCTGGCGCCCCGTGGCGGCGTCCTGCACATCACCCTCGATCGCCCGGACAGCCGTAACGCCATGAGCCTGCACATGGTCGCCGAACTGCGCGCGGTGCTGGCGGCGGTACGCGATGACCGCGGCATTCGCGCCCTGGTCCTGAGGGGCGCCGGCGGGCATTTCTGCGCCGGCGGCGACCTGAAAGACATGGCCAGTGCCCGTGCCCAGGGCGCCAGCGCCTATCAGGAACTGAACCGGGCGTTCGGCACACTGCTCGAAGAAGCCCAGCACACCCCGCAGGTGCTGATCGTGCTGCTGCAGGGCGCGGTGTTGGGTGGCGGCTTCGGCCTGGCCTGTGTCAGCGATATCGCCATCGCCGATCATCAGGCGCAGTTCGGCATGCCGGAAACCAGCCTCGGCCTGCTGCCGGCGCAGATCGCGCCGTTTGTGGTCAAGCGCATCGGCCTGACCCAGGCCCGTCGGCTGGCCCTGACCGCCGCGCGCTTTGATGGCAACGAAGCCGAGCGGCTGGGCCTGGTGCATTTTGTCGAAGACGGCCCAGAGGCCCTGGCCGAACGCCTCGATGAGGTGCTGGCCCATGTGCTGTGCTGCGCGCCCGAGGCCAACGCCGCGACCAAGGCCCTGTTGCTGGCCAGCGCTGAAGAACCGCTGGCGCCGCTGCTCGATCGCGCGGCGGAACAGTTCGGCGCCGCCGTCACCGGGGCCGAAGGCATCGAGGGAACCATGGCCTTCGTGCAGAAACGCAAACCGGCGTGGGCCTCATGAGCCCCATCGCGAGCCAACACCACCGATCTCAGGAAACCACCTCATGCCCGCCTTCAGCAAAATCCTGATCGCCAATCGCGGTGAAATCGCCTGCCGCATCCAGCGCACCGCCCAAGCCTTGGGTTATCGCACCGTGGCGGTGTTCAGCGATGCCGACGCCGATGCGCTACATGTGCGGATGGCCGACGAAGCGGTGCGCATCGGCCCAGCGGCGGTCCAGCAGTCCTACCTGAACAGCCAGGCGATCCTCGACGCGGCGCGGCGCACGGGCGCCGACGCGCTGCATCCCGGCTACGGCTTTCTGTCGGAGAACGCCGAGTTCGCCAGCGCCTGCGAGGCAGCCGGCATCACCTTTATCGGCCCCAGTGCCGAGGCCATCGAACTGATGGGCAGCAAGCGCCTGTCCAAGCTGGCGATGCTCGCGGCGGGCGTCCCCTGCATCGCCGGTTATCAGGGCGCGGAACAGGACGATGCGACCCTGCAACGCGAAGCCGAACGCATCGGCTACCCGCTGATGATCAAGGCCAGCGCCGGTGGCGGCGGACGCGGCATGCGCCTGGTGCAGCGAGCCGATGAGCTGCTGGCCCAGGTGCGTACCGCGCGCTCCGAGGCGCTGCACGCCTTCGGCAGCGACGAGCTGATTCTGGAGCAGGCGCTGATCGAACCGCGGCATGTGGAAATCCAGGTGTTCGGCGACCGCCACGGCCAATTGATTTACCTCGGCGAGCGCGATTGCTCGATCCAGCGCCGTCATCAGAAAGTCGTCGAGGAAGCGCCCTGCCCGGTGATGACCGCCGAGCTGCGCCAGGCCATGGGCGAGGCCGCCCTCAAGGCCGGCCGGGCGGTGAATTATGTCGGCGCCGGCACCGTGGAATTTCTCCTCGATGCGCGGGGCCGGTTCTACTTTCTGGAAATGAACACCCGCCTGCAGGTCGAACACCCGGTCACCGAAATGATCACCGGCCTGGACCTGGTGGCCCTGCAGCTGCAGGTGGCGGCCGGTCAACCGCTGCCACTGCGCCAGGAGCAGGTCGAACTCAAGGGCCATGCCATCGAAGTGCGGCTGTATGCCGAGGACCCGGCGCAGGATTTCCTGCCGCAAACCGGGCAGGTACGGCGCTGGGAACCGGCGCTGGGTGCCGATGTGCGTATCGATCACGGCCTGCTGGAAGGCCAGAGCATCAGCCCGTTCTATGACCCGATGCTGGGCAAGCTCATCGCCCACGGCACCACCCGCGAAGAAGCGCGCCGCAAGCTGCTGCGCGCGGTCGAGGACACGGTGCTGACCGGCGTGGCGAGCAACCAGAAACTGCTGGCGAACCTGCTTCGCCACCCCGGTTTTGCCAGCGGCGAATTCAGCACCGCCTTTATCGCCGAACATTTCGCCGACGATCCAAGCCTGCGCCCGCAACCGCCAAGCGGCGCCGAACTGGCCCTGGCCGCGGCACTGTTTTATCAGCACGCGGCCCAGCGTCACGGCGCGGCGCTGGCCGGCTGGCGCAACAACGCCAGTGTGCCGCTGCACTATCGCCTGGGCTCGGGTGAAGCCGTATGGAACCTTGAACTGAATAACCAGGCCGGGACGCTGCAGATTCAACACGCCGACCAAGGCTTCGAGGTACAGCTGCTGGAAGCGGATGGTCGCTGGGCCTGCGCGACCATCGACGGTATCCGCCGCCGCTACGCCTACACCCTGGAAGCCGGGCAGCTCTGGCTGTTCACCCGTCCTGGCAGCCTGCACCTTCAAGACCTGAGCCACGCGCCGGTCGCCAGCCAGGCCGGCATCCACAGCGGCATGCTCAAGGCGCCCATGGACGGCGCCATAGTCGACGTATTGGTCAGCGAGGGCGCGACCGTCAGCAAGGGGCAACTGCTGCTGGTGCTGGAGGCGATGAAAATGGAGCATCCGCTGAAGGCCGGGATCGATGGCGTGATCAAGCGGCTGCAGGTCAACCTCGGCGATCAGGTGAAAAACCGCCAGATTCTGCTGGAGGTGGAATAAGCCGCTAGGCGCAGACGTCGGGTTTGGCTACGCTCAAGCCTCATCGGGATGTTGAAGCTGGAGCCTGTGATGCCCCACTGGTTGGTAATTGATCTGGAAGCCACCACGGACGAAGGAGGCTGGCCGGTGACCGACATGGAAATCATCGAGATCGGCGCCACCCTGGTGAACCGCGAAGGGCGTGAACTGGACCATTTCCAACGCTTCGTGCGCCCGCTGCGGCGGCCTATGCTGACGCCGTTCTGCCGCGAACTGACCCACATTACCCAGGCCCAGATCGACGGCGCCCAGCCGTTGAGCGAAGTCTGGCCGCTGTTCGAACGCTGGCTGGGCCAGCATCACACACGCCTGGAGGGCTGGGCCAGCTGGGGCGACTACGATCGCAAGCAGCTGCTGCAGGAGTGGCAACGCTCGCAACTGCACAGCGCCCTCGCCCAACTGCCGCACATGAACCTCAAGCAACGCTTCGCCAAGGCCCGTCGCCTCGAACGACCGCTGGGCCTGAACGGCGCGCTGCAACTGGCCGGACTGCAGTTCACCGGCCAGCAGCATCGCGCCCTGGAAGATGCCCGCAATACGGCGCGTTTATTGCCTCTGATTCTTCCCGGCTGATCCGTCCGCGCAACAGGTGACGCATCTGAAGGCCTTGTGCATACTGGCCGGCCTTTTTGACCCCTTTTTGAGGAATCGCCCATGTTTAAAGTCAACGAGTACTTCGACGGCACCGTCAAGTCGATTGCCTTCGGCACGGCCGAAGGTCCCGCCACCATCGGCGTCATGGCTCCGGGCGAATACGAGTTCGGCACGGCTCAACGGGAAATCATGCACGTGGTTTCCGGCGCCCTGACCGTCAAGCTGCCTGACAGCAACGACTGGGAAACCTTTGCCGCCGGCAGCCAGTTCAACGTACCAGCCAACAGCAAGTTCCAGCTGAAAGTGGCCGTCGACACCGCCTACCTGTGCGAATACCGCGGCTGATCCCTCCGGGAGCTGATCCTCGGCGATAAAAAATGCCCGTATCTGGCGATACGGGCATTTTTCGTTTCTACGTCACCGACTATTCCAGCACGGTGACCGGCATACCGACCTCCAGCCGGCCGATGCCATCGTTCACCAGGTTCTGCCCGAACATCGCCCCGCCTTCTTGCGCCCGGTACTGCTGCAGCGTGGCCAGCGGTTCACGGTCGGCGCTGCGCTCGCCAGTCTGCGGATCGATGGTGGTGAGGATGCAACGCGCACAAGGCTTGACCACCCGAAACTCGATATCGCCAATGCGGATGCGTTTCCAGCCATCTTCGGCGAAGGCCGGACAGCCCTCGATCACCAGGTTCGGGCGAAAGCGCAGCATTTCCAGGGGACGGCCGACACGACTGGACAGGTCTTCCCGGGAGGACTCGCCAATCAGCAACAGCGGAAAACCGTCGGCAAAGGCCACCTGATCGTCATCCTTGCCGTAACCGGCCTGAGTGGTGCGCGCACGCTCCGGGGGGACCTGTACCAGGCGGGTCGGCTTGCCGATGAAGTCGCTCAGCCAGGCATGGGCTTCGTCGCCGGCATCCGGTACGCGCAGGGTATCGCGCCAGATGGTCACGCCACGTAACGGGGCATCCGCACCAGGCAGTGGCACATCGAGGGATGGGTAGCCGGGAGCACTGAGGGTCAGCCCTCCCTCGGCGTTCCAGAGCGCCGAAAGCTGGCTCATGTGCGGGACAGCACGTTGGGTCAGGAAGCGTCCGCTGGGTTCATCGACCAGCATCCAGCGTCGATCTCCCTCCAGCCCCAGCCTGTCCAGCGCGACCTGTTGCAGGGACTCGCCCTTGCCGGATTTCAAGGGGTATCGATAAAGCGCGCTGAGACGCATGGCCAGCTCCCGGGTGACAAAAAAAGCAACCTTATACGAGCCGGCCCGCGAATCAAAGAAGCAGCTGCCGCGCAGGCGTCGCTCCGGCTATTGCTCCCGTCAGGCGGGAACTTCGTCCAGCATCAGGCGCTGACGCACCACGTCGACCAGTTTGTCCGGCTGGAACTTGGACAGGAAGTTGTCGCAACCGACCTTCTTCACCATCGACTCGTTGAAGCTGCCGGACAGGGAGGTATGCAGCACCACATAAAGGCCGCGCAGACGAGGATCGTTGCGGATTTCGGTGGTCAGGCGATAGCCGTCCATTTCCGGCATTTCGGCGTCGGTGAACACCATCAGCAGCTTGTCGGTCATGTCGACCCCGGTATCGGCCCAGGCCTTGAGCATCTTCAGGGCCTTCAGGCCGTCGCTGGCAATGTGCATCTTCACCCCCAACTGGCCCAGGGTGTCGCGCAATTGCGACAGCGCCACGTTGGAGTCGTCCACCAACAGCACTTCACGGCCGCGGGCACGCTCGAGCACCGGATCGTCGAGCTTGTCGCGCGAGACCTTGGCGTTGTAGGGAACGATTTCGGCCAGGACCTTTTCCACGTCGATGATCTCGACCAATTGATCGTCGACCTTGCTGATCGCCGTCAGGTAATGCTGGCGCCCGGCACTGGTCGGCGGCGGCAGGATGGCTTCCCAGTTCATGTTGACGATGCGGTCGACGCCTCCCACCAAGAAGGCCTGCACCGAGCGGTTGTACTCGGTGACGATGATGGTGCTGTTGGGACCCGGCACCAGTGGCCGCATGCCGATCGCCTGGGACAGGTCGATGACCGGCAGCGTCTGCCCCCGCAGGTTGACCACGCCACAGACGAACGGATGGCGCTGGGGCATCAGCGTCAGCTTCGGCAATTGCAGGACTTCCTGCACCTTGAACACGTTGATCGCGAACAACTGTCGCCCGGCCAGACGAAACATGAGGATTTCCAGGCGATTCTCACCCACCAGTTGCGTGCGTTGATCTACCGTGTCGAGAATGCCGGCCATGTAATGACTCCTGGGCTTGTTCTGATGAATTCACTAACGCGGGTTATCGGCGCGATTCACCGAATCTTGACCCGCGTACAAAATGCCATGCAAAGGCATTGATGTCACATTAACATCATGCTTTACTGGCTTCGCGATTTCATCCGCCCAAGCTCCCGCCGCGACCTCGTTTTCAACACTTGGTTCCCCTTTATAAGGGAATCCCCTACCGGCAATCAGGACCAACCTGATATTCGCAATATCCAATAGCCATTAATGTGACGCCATTCTCATTGCATGAATGGAGTCAGGCTTTTGTTTGTGATCGCAGGAAGATGGGCTGGTGCCCCTTCGAGCCCCCCCGCCTCCGCTGTCCAAGCGTGGCCGACACACCGTGCTCGGCAGTCTGTCGCCTGCAGACTAAACACCAGCACAGCGTCTTCGTCCATTGAGAACCAATCAGATTCGTCCTATATCCCACGGCATAACCGACGTAATACCTTACAGCCGCTCACAAAACGGACCATTCCATCATCTGACGTGGCGTCGTGGAGACAAGCATGCTGATCGACAATAAAGAGTGGCACCAGTCACCCGACTTTCTGCTTGAGGCAGAAGCACTATTGGCCAAGTCTGTTGAATGCCTGAACCATCTCAACCTGATCAGGAACGATCAGGACGCCATCGATTGCATGTTGTCCACTCTGCTCAAACTTGCCGAGAAAACCGACGCGCTGGCGCTGCGCAGCACCGCCGAATTCTCGCGCCAGGTTCATGCGTTGCTGGATCACTCCCATCCTCATCCGGACATGAACGAGCAGATCCTCGACACTCTCGGGGAGTGCTTCAGCCTGATGGCCTGGCAGCTTGAACTCGTCGATCCAGTGACCGGGCAACTGAACCTCGATGGCAACGAACAGGCCACTCTCATCGAATCCCTCGCCGTGCAAATCGACCCTTTGCCCGCCCCCCTGTCCTGTCACCAAAGTTCGTTCAAAGTTTTTTCGATCGCCAAGAGAAACGCATAGACCCTGTCGTTAATACCTAACTTCAGTCGTTAGATATGTCGTGACATTGACCAGCATCATGTCGTTATCCAATATTTCATGCCTGTTAACGACAGAACCAACTAACACAACTAAATAAAACCAATCCCGAGACTTCAAGTGCTCTGAATCTCGCCTACCCGTTCGCCCAAGGCCAGATACAGTCACTGTTTGAGCGGAGCCAGTTAAAACACGCGAATCGGAACATACGTCCCAAAAGGCAATATTCCTGACCCGATGGACATATATAGAGGCGCGACCAACGGTAGCTAAGCTGATACTATGCCAGCCACTAAACGACCCCCTTAATGGCACTGTGACTTCAGATTGATCTTGTTACACACCTGATCAGTGCAAGGCTTGCTCCCAACGAATAGACCGCGTTAATTGAAGCCGCATACTCAAACAACACCGTTTTCCAAACCGGGGCCCGTCAGTCGACTTGACCGGTCTCCCCGCAGCGAACATTCATTGGCTCCATCCGCTATGTACGCCAGCCTCAAGTCAACTGTCACCAGGCTTCTCTCTCGAATAAACCTGCGCTGCTGGCTCAACCTGTTGCTGTGCTCATGCTCGGCACTTGGAAGTCTGGCCGTCTATTGCCTGTCGACGACCTTTCCCCTCAGCCTGCTGATCCTGAATCTGGCGGCCCTGGCCAGTGTCTGGGCCTATTACGGCGATTCACGCAAATCGATCAAGTTCCAGCCTCAGGAACTGGCGGATCGCTTGCTGGAAGTCCAGGAAAATGAGCGCCATCGCCTCAGTCGTGAATTGCATGATGATATTGGTCAGCTGTTGACTGCCGCCAAGCTGCAAAGCGAATGGCTCAAGCGCCGCCTGCCCGAAGACCTGCAACAACATTGCACGACGCTTCAAAGCACATTGGAAGAAACCCTGGCCAAGGTGCGCGATGTATCGGCCATTCTCAATCCCCGGCAATTGGCCAGCCTTGGCCTGGAAGCCAGCCTGCGGGCACACTTGCTGAAGACCTTGGAAAACACTTCCGTGCACTGGAGCCTGGAATGCAAGCAACGCCTGGCAGGCATCCCCGAGGAGATGGCGGTGGCCGCCTTTCGCATCACTCAGGAAGCCGTCACCAACATGCTGCGTCACGCCCAGGCGGATAACCTGCTGGTACGCCTGCAACGCCTGCCCGAGGGCCTTTCGCTGTTTATCAGCGATGATGGCCGTGGCTTTTCCCCGGCGACCAATCCAGGCGCGCAAGGACAACGCGGCATGGCGGGCATGGCGGAAAGAATCGCGCAACTGGGTGGCACCCTGAAGGTTTCCAGCCAGCCCGACCAGGGCACACAAATCGAAGCACTCTTCCCCTGGGCGCCTCGCGCACTCGAACGGGCCAGTACGAATAAGGTTTTACATTGACCTGCAATTTACTTCTGGTGGATGACCACTCGCTCATCAGGGCTGGCGTGCGTGCCCTGGTCATGGACATTCCTGGCTATGCCGTGATCGGTGAAGCCAACGATGGCGCACAAGTACTGGAAATGGTCGAGAGGCTGTCGCCGGACATTATCCTGCTGGATATTTCCATGAAGGATATCGGCGGCCTTGAAGCCCTGAAGAGACTCAAGGTGGTGCATCCGCAGAGCAAAGTACTGATTCTCTCGATGCACACCGATCCGGCGCTGATCATGCAGGCCCTGGAATCCGGTGCTCATGGTTATCTGCTCAAGGACACCACCGCCAACGAGCTCGAGCACGCGCTCGACGCCTTGCGCAACAACGAGCGTTATCTCAGCCCGGCCATTGCCCACACGGTGATCAACCAGGCGCTGATCCGCGTGCAGAAGCCCCATCCGGAACCCGTTGAAACCCATAACCTGACCGCACGCCAGCTGGAGATCCTGCGCCTGATCGTTCGCGGCAAATCGACCCGCGAAATCGCTCATGGGCTTGGCCTGAGCATCAAGACCGTGGAAACCCACCGCTCGCAGATCATGAAACGCCTGCAGATCTATGATGTGGCCGGCCTGGTCCTGTTTGCCGTCCGCGAACAGATCATCAGCCTCGACGATTAAGACGCCGAAGCCGCCAACAGCGGGGAGTCTTCCGGCAAATGCACCCGCAATGCCCCTGGGAGCGCGCGAAAACGCAGGTTTTCGCCTTGCAGGGGCTCACCGTCGAGATTGATATCCAGCCCCTCGGACACCTTGATTTCAACCCAGGGCAGGCGCGTGCGCACAAACAGGTTGTCGATCCCCCAGCCGCCGGCCAGCAGGTCCTTCAAGGTGCCCACCAACTCCTGGGGGGCCGGCAGGATACTGACATCCAGCAACCCGTCATCGGCCATCGCCTCAGGGCACAGCAGATGACCACCACCGGCCTGGCGCCCGTTGCCGATCCCCAGAGCCAGCAACTCGCCGCGCCAATGGAAATCCGGCCCCTGCAGTTCACCGTATGCCGCATGCAGTTCGTTGAAACGGGACAAACCAGTGAACAGATAGGCCGCGCCCCCCAGAATCTTTTTCAGGTCCTCGGAGGTATTGGCCGTCACCTGGCTGCCGAACCCGCCCGTGGCCATGTTGAGAAATACCTGGCCACCGACGTCGCCGAGGTCGATCGCCCGTGCCGGCACGTCGAGCAGGTTCAATGCCTCATGGGGCAGCAACGACACGCCAGCCGCCCGCGCAAAATCATTGGCCGTGCCCAGCGGCAGCAACACCAGGCTGGCATCGTTGGCCTGCGCCGCCATGGCCTCGGCGATATCACGCAAGGTGCCATCACCGCCTCCCGCGATCAGGCGGGTGTAACCGGCCGCGAGGGCTTCATCCACCAGGCGCTGGGCGTCGCCCGCTTCCCAGGTCAGGCGGACCGCCAGCTCCCAACCCTCTTCACGCTTGCGCTCGACAGCCTCGCGGACCTCTTCGTTGAGGGCCTGCTTGCCGTGCAGTATCAGCATCGCCTTGCGTTCGCTCATCGCTCATCACTCCTGTCATTCGAGGGTCATTGAAGGATGTTGACCCTCAGCCCATGAGAAAAAGTCCGATCGGGTTGTAATCAACTTGTCCCCGTCAGGTCGTCTGCTGGCTAACCGGTAACTTTTCTGACCGCAGATTGAGAATCACCTGAATTGACCCGAAACAGACAATCGGAGAATGTTCATGGCAGGCGAACGACGCCTCAAACAGGGAAGCGAAACACATGGATGACAAGAAATGCTTTGAACGCTCGAACTCCGCGCTCACTCGACTGGAAGGGAGCATCCTGCTCAGTACAGGCAAACACCCGGAACTGAGTGTCCATCAAGTACATACCCGTGACCCCGAGCATAAGCCCGACAGCAAGCTTCATGCCTTGCTCAAGAAGCTCGCGTGGGTGTTGGCCTATGCCGGATTTATATCGGCACTACTGTCCTGGGGACTGAACAGCCGTTTTGGCTTGCTGATCCTTTTACTCCTGCGTTGATAGGTGGGGCTCTGGAGGATGGACCCGGCGCTGCCGACCAGGTCCGCCTCCCCTGGAGTCAGCCCAGGACTTCACTCAATGGGATGAAGTTGACCCAATCGCCCTCAACCAGCGTTCGCTCCTCCAGTACCTCAACCAGCCCCTCGGCCCAGGCGGCACTGCGCAAAACCCCGGAACTCTGGTTCCGGTAGATGATTGCCCTGCCCTGCTCCAGACGCCCACGCAGATATTCTCGGCGGTTCCCCGGCTTCGACCAGGCAAACCCGGCTGGAACCTGGAACTGCAAGGGCTGCAGCTGCTTCACTCCCTGGCGCCGCAAAATATAGGGGCGGGCCAGCAAGGCAAAGGTCACCAGTGTCGAGGCCGGATTACCGGGCAGGCCGATCACCGGCACACCGCGGAAATGCCCGAAGGTCAACGGTTTGCCCGGCTTGATCGCCAGCTTCCAGAGCGCCAGCTCGCCCTCTTCTCTTAAGGCGATACCCAGGAAATCCGCCTCGCCCACCGATACACCACCAGTGGACAGGATCAGGTCCACATCCGCCAGTTCGGCAAGACGCCGTCGGGTCGTGGGCAGATCGTCCGGCAGGATCCCGCCGTCGATCACCTCACAGCCCAACCGCTGCAACCAACTGCACAGCAGGACACGGTTGCTGTTGTAGATCTGCCCGGGACCCAGCGCTTGCCCGGGCTCTACCAGCTCGTCGCCGGTGGAGAGCACAGCGACCCGCACTCGACGCACCACCTCCAGCTCCGCGCACCCCAAGGAAGCAGCGAGCCCCAGCTCGATCGGCCCCAGCTGCGCTCCGGCCACCAATACACACTCGCCGACCGTGGTTTCCTGGCCTTGGGGACGAATGTTCTGCCCGGCGCTGAGCGGCTCGGTAAAGAACACCCGTCCATCGGCCTGAACCTCGGCGTTCTCCTGCATTTCCACGCAGTCGGCTCCCGCCGGGACCGGCGCCCCGGTGAAGATACGTGCGCAGGTACCGGGCGCCAAAGGCTCGGGCGCCTGGCCAGCGAAAATACGCTGGCTGACCACAAGGGCCTCACCACTCCAATCCGCGGCACGCAAGGCGTAACCGTCCATGGCGCTGTTGGGCCAGGGCGGAAGATCCAGGGTGGAAACCAAATCGTCGGCCAAGACCCGGCCTTGAGCCGTCGCCAGCGGCAGCCGCTCGCGCTCGAGAATGGGAGTAGCCTCGGCCATTTCCAGCAAACGGGCCAATGCGACCTCGACCGGCATCAAGGCACCGGTCTTGCCCGGCTTACCCACGGGATTCACAAGGCGCCGCCTGTTTCAGATGGGTGACGAAATTGCACGGCCGGTGCCGCGAATCCAGCTGCTCGGCGAGGATGCCGTCCCAACCGGTACGCACCGCGTTGGTCGAGCCCGGCAGGCAGCACACCAGCGTGCCGTTGGCCAGCCCGGCCAGGGCCCGCGACTGCACGGTGGAAGTACCGATATCGGCCACCGAGATCTGACGGAACAACTCGCCAAAGCCGTCGACCTGTTTGTCGAGCAGGCAAGACACAGCTTCCGGGGTGCTGTCGCGGCCGGTAAAACCGGTGCCGCCGGTGATCAGCACCACCTGGACCAGATCGTCGGCGATCCAGGTCGCCACTTGTGCGCGAATCTTGTAGAGATCGTCCTTGAGCAGGACGCGCGCGGCCAGGTTATGGCCAGCAGCGCTCAGACGATCGACGAAGACCTGGCCGGAGGTATCGGTCTCCAGGGTCCGGGTATCACTGACAGTCAGCACCGCGATATTCAAGGGTGCAAAAGGTACATCAGCCTTGGCTTTCATAGGCTCGATCCAGTTGTAGGAGAAACAGCCCGGTGTTATATCACAGCGCTCTCTTTGACCGCCCCTGTGGAGACGTGCCATGACCCCGCGCACAGATTTGCCACCCTGCTCCATTCTGCTCCTGGCCGGTGGACGCGGCCAACGCATGGGCGGAAGGAACAAGGGGTTGCCCTGCGACGTGCCGCGCATCGATGCGCAACTGATCGACGCCATGCGACAAAGCGCCGCCCTGCATCCGGACAAACCGCTGATGCTGCGCCATGGCGAGCACTAGGAACCCTTGCTGTGTATCATTCCGCGCACGCTGCTCGGCACCTTCGACGGAGTCTGGCAGAACGGTGAGCGCAGCCCCGGACGTATCATGCGCGGGCTGGATGCTCAGGCCCTGCAATGTCCGGCAAACGGTCCCCGATTGGCTAATCTGAATACACCAGAGCTGTTAAGCCAGCAGCACGGCGTGTCAGAATGCCCTTAACTCAAGGAACTTGCAGGCGTTGTATACGTCTCAAGCACAGCAACTAAAAGTATTCATCTCGGAGACACATAATGATTCAGCGGACTCTCGCCACTCTCATGCTCGCACTGGGCCTTGCCACTCTCGCCGGTTGCGCATCGCCTACTGTGATCACCCTGAATGACGGTCGCGAAATCCAGGCCGTCGATACGCCGAAATACGATGAGGATTCCGGTTTCTACGAGTTCGAACAACTGGACGGCAAACACACCCGCATCAACAAGGATCAGGTTCGTACGGTAAAAGAGCTGTAATCCATACCGTTACCGCCTCGAACGATAAAGCCCGCTTGCGCGGGCTTTATCGTTTCTGGCAGCAGCAAGCAGTTGCCTGGATTACCACTGCAAGGTGATCCGACTCTCGAACTCGCGCTCCTCCCCTGTCAGCGGGTCGGTAAAACGCAGCCCCTGGGCCAGCAGCTTGAGCGGCTTGGCGTAATCGTCCTCCACATCCTTGAGCGCATCGGGATAAAACGGGTCGTTGCAGATCGCCGCCCCCAGCGCACTCATGTGCACCCGCAACTGGTGCTTTTTGCCGGTCACCGGATACAGCCCATAACGCCAGAGGTCGCCGTTCTTTTCCCGGACCTCCAGTGCCGTTTCCGTATTAGGCGTACCAGGCCCTTCCTGCATGCGGAAAAAGGGCTCGCCATCGACCAGGCGGCTTTTATGCACCCGCGGGAACTCAAGACCGGGCAAGGCCGGTGCGATGGCCTCGTAGCGCTTGTCGATCCTGCGCGTCGGGAACAGCGACTGATAGGCCGAGCGACTTCGCGGGTTGGCCGAAAACAACACCAGGCCCGCCGTATGCCGGTCAATGCGATGCAGAGGCACCAGGTGGGGATTGTCCAGGCTGCGGATCAGGCGGCGCAGCAAGGTTTGCTCGACATATTCCCCCGCCGGGGTGACCGGCAGGAAATGCGGCTTGTCCGCCACCACCAGGTGCTCATCGACATAGAGGATCGACTCCTGCACCGGGATGACCTTTTCGTCGGGCACTTCACGGAAATAATGGATGCGCAGGCCTTCGCGGTACGCCAGGTCGACACCGATCGGTAGTCCCTGTCCATCGAGCACCCGGCCGCGGGCGATCCGGCTCAGCCACTGCTCGCGGCTGATGGTGCTGAAATGGTCACACAGGCAATCCAGCACGGTTGGCCATGAACCGGGGGGCAGGTACAGGGTGCTGGCCTGATGCTGTGCGGCAAAAAAAGGTACGGAAGACATACAAAAGCTCGAGCGGACAATGCAGAGCGACATTATCCAACATGGGTCCCGGGGAGCCTAGGAGAGTTTCCCCCTCCGGAACCTGCGACTAAGCCCGGGCCACGCCGGCTTGCGCGGCGGCATCGGTGAACTCCTTCAGCCAGCGCAGCACATCGACCGCCTCCCAGCGGGCCGGGTCATACAGCGCATACAACAACCCCTGATACCCCACCACGTCCAGTTGCCGGTGATAACCCGCACGCTGGAACAGGGCTTCGATTTCGGCGAAGCAGGTATTGAAATGCAGCTTGTTGAACGGTGTCTTGCCTTCCGTGACCAGGCCGTCCAGGCGCAGCTCGAGTACCGCTTCGCGCACCACATCGGCGGACATTCGGTTCACACTGCTCTTCAATTGTTCGACATTGACCATCATCAGTCCTTCTACCCTCTCATTCATCCACTGAGCACACGCCCTGCGCCTCGATATCAGCCACGGCCGACATAACTGACCACCCACAACACCACGCCCCAGATTTGCGCCGAGTCCCGATCGTCCAGGGGAATCGGTGCAACCGAAGGTCGCGCCGCCTTGAGCAGCAGCCCACCCTTGGGATCGGGCGCCAGCAGGCGCACGCCATAGGCGTCTTCGCCATCGAGATGGGCCACCACGTACTGATCCACCGCCGGGGCCGCCGAACGATCGACGATCAGCCGGTCGCCGGGATAGATCCCAAAGCCCAGCAGGCTGTCGTCATCCACCAGCACCGCGCGGATCTGCGGCGCTCCGAGCCCCACGGTACGATCCAGGGAAAAACCGCCTTCGAACGTGAGCCCGGCGGCAAACCCGTCGTGCCCTGCATGCTCGGGCGACAGGTGTTGCAAACGCTCGGCGCGGGCGAGGATTGTGAGAGACATGACGAACCATCCCGATAACTGTACGCATATACAGTAACCGAATAATCGGGATCCCGCCAAGGGATTGCAGCGCAGGCGACAAACGGAAAGGGTCGTGCCAGCGACAGCCAGCTCAGCGCAGGAAGGCCACCACCTGCTCGGCATCGAACGGCCAGCCCAGCTCGGCGCCGTTGTCCACCCGGCGCAGGACCGGGATACGCAGGCCATACGCCTCGAACAGAGTTTCGTTTTCCGCGATATCCACCAGCTCGACCATCAGCCCGTGCTCCACCAGCGGCATCAACTCCGCCTCGGCGAGTTCGCACAGGTGGCAGCCCAGGGTGCCGAACAGCTGACATTCAGGAGGCATGACAGACAGACCGAAAAGAGACAGGCGCTTATTCTAGGCCCGCGGGAAAAAGCCGTCGACCGATGAACGCAGCACCCTGCGGCCAACAATGGCCATCGTCGAGCATTCTGCCAAACAGCTGATGCAGGTCAGCGCCGCCAACTTGCGATTGAGCGACCCTCGCGGCTTTTTTTGCCTCTACGCTCTGTACTCCAACCCGCCGCCGGAGATGTCTGTGTTCGCCAATCTGTTGATCATCCTTGCTTCATCCCTGGTGGTGATTGCCCTGTTCCGCCACCTGCGCCTGCCGCCCGTTCTGGGCTACCTGTGCGTGGGCCTGCTGGTGGGGCCGACCGCCTTCGGCTGGGTCAACGACAACGAAAACCTGCCTGACCTGGCGGAGTTGGGGGTGGTATTCCTGCTGTTTTCCCTGGGACTGGAGTTTTCCGTATCGAAAATGCTGGCCCTGCGCCAGGTGGTATTCGGCCTGGGCAGCCTGCAAGTGCTGTGCAGCGGCGCCGTCCTTGGCGGCCTGCTGATCCTCGCCGGCGTACCGCTGATCCCGGCGCTGCTGCTCGGTGCGGGCCTGGCGCTGTCCTCCACCGCCATCGTCAGCAAGGAGCTGGGCAGCCTCGGGGAAATCTTCAGCAGCCACGGGCAGAATGCGATCGGCGTATTGCTGTTCCAGGACGTGGTGGCCGTGCTGTTGCTGACCCTGGTGCCGGTATTCGCCGGCGACACCGAACAGGCCTGGTACTGGGCCCTGCCCCTGACGCTGGGCAAGACCGCCCTGCTGTTCATCGGCCTGGCGCTGGCCAGCCGCTGGCTGCTGCCACGGCTGTTCCACGAGGTGGCCGCCTCCCATTCCGCCGAGCTGTTCGTGTGGTTGGCCCTGGTCATCGTCCTGCTGACCGCCTGGCTGACCCACCTGCTCGGCCTGTCCCCCGCCCTTGGTGCATTCCTCGCCGGCATGCTGCTGGGGGAAAGCCGTTACCGACACCAGATCGAGGCCGATATCCGGCCGTTCCGCGACATTCTGCTGGGGCTGTTTTTCGTCAGCATCGGCATGCTGATCGACCTGCAATTGTTCGCCAGCCATGCCCTGTTGGTCTTCGGCCTGACCCTGGCCCTGATGCTGATCAAGGGCGCCGTGGTGGCACTGTTGCTCAAGCTGCGCGGCAGCGACGGCGAGACGGCCTGGCGCAGTGGCCTGGCCTTGGCCCAGGGCGGCGAGTTCTGTTTTGCGCTGATGGCGCAGATGCAGCAGAGCCAGTTGATGCCGGCCGAACTGAGCGGCCTGCTGTTGGCCGCGACCTTCTGTTCGATGCTGCTGACCCCCTTGCTGCTGCGCGCCGCCCCGGGCATTGCCGCGCGCCTGCACCGCAAACCGAACCAGGAGGCCCACCTGGAAGAAATCAGCGCCCTCAACGCTGCATTGCAGGACCATGTGGTGATCTGTGGATATGGCCGCGTCGGCCAGTCGATCGGCCGTTTCCTGCGCCGCGAACAGCAGCGTTTCATTGCCCTGGACGACGACCCGGTGCGGGTCCAGGAAGCCGCGGCCGGCGAAAGCTGCGTGCATTACGGCGACTCCCGCCGCGCCGAGCTGCTGGCGGCGGTCGGCCTCGAACGCGCGCGGCTGCTGGTGATTGCCGTGGACAAGACCGACATCGCCCTCAACGTGCTGAAAAGCGCGCGCCGGATCAACAGCGACGTGCCGATCCTGGTGCGCACCCGGGACGACAGCCAACTGGCCGAACTGAAAGCCGCCGGCGCCAGCGAAGTGGTGCCGGAGCTGCTGGAGTCGAGCCTGATGCTGGCGTCCCATGCGCTGGTGATGCTCGGGCTACCGGAACACCAGGTACAGATCAAGGTCGATGAGGTCCGCCACAACCGCTATCGCCTGCTGCATGGTTTCTATCATGGCGCGCAGACCGACCTGCTGGACAATCGCGGCCAGCCGCGGGTGCTGATGCATGCGGTCAATCTTGGCAGCGCGGCCCACGCCTGCGACCTGGCCCTCGGCGAGCTGGCGCTGGAGCAATTGGGCGTGGATGTGCAAGGCGTGCAGCGCGATGGCCGCGACCTGGAGCTGGCCGCCGGCACCCTGCTGCAAGCCGGCGATACGGTGTTGATGTCCGGCCCGCTGGCGGCCATCGAGGCCTCGGAGGCGCGCCTGCTCGGCGGCCAATGATCAGCGGCAAGCAGCCCTGGCCGGGGACTCCAGCCAGGGCCGCATGGGCTCAGTCCAGGCTGACCGCGCCGATCTTGTGCAGCGACAGGTCGGCGCCGTAATACTCCTGCTCCTGGGTCAGGCGCAGGCCGCAGAGCGCCTTGATCGCGCCGTACACCATAAAGCCGCCGACCAGCGCCACCAGCACGCCCAGGCCGGTACCGATCAACTGGCTGACCAGGCTGACGCCGCCCAGGCCGCCCAAGGCGCTCTGACCGAAGATCCCACAGGCGATACCGCCCCACACGCCGCACAGCCCGTGCAGTGGCCAGACACCCAGCACATCGTCGAGCTTCCAACGGGTCTGGGTGGCGATAAAGCACCAGACGAACAGCGCGCCGGCAATCGCCCCGGTGATCAGCGCGCCCACCGGATGCATCAGGTCGGAGCCGGCGCAGATCGCCACCAGCCCGGCCAGCGGGCCGTTGTGCAGGAAGCCCGGGTCGTTGCGCCCGACGATCAACGCCGCCACCGTGCCGCCCACCATGGCCATCAGCGAATTCACCGCCACCAGCCCGCTGACCGCCTGCAGGGTCTGCGCGCTCATCACGTTGAAGCCGAACCAGCCGACAATCAGGATCCACGACCCCAAGGCCAGGAACGGGATGCTCGAAGGCGCGAAAGCCACCAGCTTGCCGTCGCGATAACGACCGTTGCGCGGCCCGAGCAACAGCACCGCGGCCAGCGCCAGCCAGCCGCCCATGGCATGCACCACCACCGAGCCGGCGAAATCATGGAAGCCCGCGCCGAAGCTCGCCAGCAACCAAGCTTGCAGGCCATAGTTGCCGTTCCACACCAGGCCTTCGAAGAAGGGATAGATAAAGGCCACGATCAGCGCCGTGGCGCAGAGCTGCGGGACGAACCGCGCACGCTCGGCGATGCCGCCGGAAATGATCGCCGGGATGGCCGCGGCGAACGTCAGCAGGAAGAAGAACTTCACCAGCCCGTAGCCGTGATCGGCGCTGATCACCGCCGCTGGTTGCAGGAAGCTGACGCCGTAGGAGATCCAATAGCCTATAAAGAAATAGGCCAGGGTCGAGACCGCAAAGTCGCTGAGGATCTTCGACAAGGCGTTGACCTGGTTTTTCTGGCGCACCGTGCCCACCTCGAGAAAGGCGAAGCCGGCATGCATGGCCAGGACCATGACCGCACCGATGAGAATGAACAGGGTATTGGAACCATGGACCAGAGTGTCCACAGCGCTTTGCAGATTTTCCATGGAATGGGCAGACCTGATATTCAGGAAAAAGCCGCGAGCCGCTCGAACGCTTTTTTGCACCAACTTGGCACCGAAGGTCCTTTCGACCCAGGTATTACGACCCATTTTGGCGCGACGCTTTTGCGAGAGGGATGTATCGCTCGGGGTGTTTCCATAAGTGTTGATTTTTTAGGGTAAGGTTTTAGCTGCCAGGCACCGCATCCTGCGCGCATTCGGCGCAACCACCCGTGTTTACGCACCAGGACAAAGCAAAAGCTGTACCAGACAATTGCACTGAACCTTCGCGCAAGGCTCATACTCGAACCCTTCAGAACGCCACTACGGAGATAACCATGGCCAGCAAAACCACCAAGACAGCTCAAGAAACACTGATGGCGGACTTTCAGGCACTGGTCAGTGACACGGAACGTCTGCTGGAACACACCGCCACCCTGGCTGGCGACCAGGCAGACCAATTACGCACGCAGATTCACGACAGCCTGCTGCGCGCCCGCGAGACCCTGCAACTGACCGAACAATCGCTGCGCGAACGCGGCCAGGCGGCGGTCACCGCCACCGAAGACTATGTGCAGAGCAACCCCTGGCAAGCAGTGGGCATCGCGGCGGGCGTGGGCTTCCTGATCGGCCTGCTGGCGACCCGGCGCTGATATGGCTATCGGTGAATCCGGCTCCACGGCGGGCCAAGGCTCTTCAACGCGGCGCCTGGGCGCTGCTTTCCTGGGTTTGTTGCACAGCCACGTCGAACTGTTCGGCATCGAGTTGCAGGAACAGAAAGCCAGAACCGTCAGCCTGCTGCTGTTCGCCGGGCTGGCTCTGGTGTTCGCCCTGCTGTTGTTGATAGGCCTGTCGGCGCTGGTGCTGATCCTGTTCTGGGACACCTATCGCCTGCCCGCCATCATCGGGCTGTGCGTCTTCTATACGCTGGCGGCGCTGTTCTGCGCCCTGCGCCTGAAGGCGGCGATTTTCGACGAGTCCTCGCCCTTCCACGCCACCCTTGAAGAGCTGGCCAACGACAGGGAGCGCCTGCTGCCATGAGCCTGCCTGACATCCCGCAAACCAACTCCCGGCGCGAGATGCGCAAGGCGCTGATCCGCCTGCGAATGGAAATGCACCGCCAGGAAATCCGCCACGAATCCCAACAGTTGCTGCAACCCTTGCAGCGGGTCCGGGGCCTTGGCCAGAGCTGGCAACAGGGCTTGGGCATCAAGCACGCGCCGTTGTGGGGCGTGGCTGCCGTGACCCTGTTGGGGTTTCTCACCGGCAAAGGCGCCAAGAGCGGCAGCGTCAGAAGCTTCGCCCGGCTGGTGCGGCTCAGCGCCGGCCTGTTGCCGCTGATCAAGCTGGTCATGCAAGGTTCTTCGAACAAGCACTGAGCCGGCGCCATCTGGCTGCATTCTTGCAATCATTCCCGCAATAGCTGCGCACCCGGCCTCTCCCACGAGAGGTCGGGTCGTGCCTGCCTGTTGCGTCGGCGCAGCGCCAGGATCAATAAGATCAACCAAGGAGGCCCCGTGATCGACGGGCAACCGCTTGCCTGCTTTCAACCCTTCATCGACACCGCCACCGGCCGTATTGCCGGTGTCGAAGCCCTGGGCCGCCTGCGCCAACCGAACGGCCAACTGCTGTCGGTCGGCCCATTGTTCAACGATCCCCGGACCTCCTCGAGCGCCCTGCGGCGGCTCGACCGGCTGATTCGCGCCGACGCCCTGAGCCGCCTGCATGAAGCGCCCGCCGACTGGTTCCTGAGCATCAACATCTCGCCCCGCTGGATCAGCCGCCTGCGCGCCGGCCAGCCCTTGCCGAGCCTCAGGCAATTGCAGCAACAGGGCGTCGATCCGCGGCGCGTGGTCTTCGAAATCACCGAACTGAGCGGTAACAGCCAGCGCTTGAGCGAAGTGGTGGCGCGCTACCGCGAAGCCGGCGTGCGGATCGCCATCGACGACTTCGGCGCCGGTTACTCCCAGCTCGACCGGGTGCTGGCCCTGCAACCGGACATTCTCAAGCTCGACATGCGCCTGTTCCAGGCCGCGGCCCGTGGCGGGCCCAGCAGCGACGTGGTCAAGGCCCTGGCGCAGATGGCCGAGAAAACCGGCTGCTGGATTATCGCCGAGGGGGTCGAGAGCGAAACCGAACTCAACTTCGCCCTGGAATGCGGCTCGCGCTATGTCCAGGGCTTCCTGTTTGCCCGGGCCGAGCAGGCATTCTTCGCCAGCGATGCTTTCGTTGCGCCTTTTGCCCGGGTACGCCAGCGCTATGTGCAACAGAAACTGGCCGAGCGCGGACGCCTGATGCAGATGCGCCAACAACTCGTGGAGCTGATGGCCCTGCTGCAGGACTGGGCCCAAGCCCGGGCCCCAATCGAACGGTTGCCCCAGCTGGATGCCTTTCCCTGGTTGCTGCGCTTCTATCAATGCGATCGCCACGGCACCCAGCTCACGCCGAACCTGGAATGGCGCCACGACCGCTGGCAGGCCGACCACAGCTACGTCGGCCACAACTGGTCGTGGCGCCCGTACTTCTATCATCTGCTGGCCGAAGGCTGGGACGAGCGACGGCTGACCCTGTCGAACACCTACCGCGACGCCACCAGCAACCAGTACTGCCTGACCGCCGGGCAGTTCTTCGACAATGGCCAGCGCCTGCTGTTGATCGATATCGATGCCGCGGGGCTTTAGGGTCTGTACGAAAAGTCGGCGAGCGAAGGTCAGGCAAGGCAAAAACAGGCGAGGAACGGCCGGGGTCGCGTTCGACTTTAGGGGCCTAAATGAGCATTCCGATCGGACTCGCGCACGAGCCTGTTTTTAACGCAGCATGGCCTGCGTAGCGCCGAAGGCGCCCAGCGCGCAGCCACTTTTCGTACAGAGCCTAGTGGCGTGCGTGGTCGGCCCCGTTATTCAACCTGTTCCCCTTGCAGGCGCTGGCGCGAACCGGGAAGCTAACCCATCAGTCATTCGACGGAGAGACCCCGCCTTGGATTGGCATACCCTGCTTACCCGCGAACGCCTCGGAAAGCCGCTGCACAGCCCTGAAGAACTGGGCCGCAGCCCCTTCCACAAGGACCACGACCGCATCATCTTCTCCGGTGCCTTCCGCCGCCTGGGCCGCAAGACCCAGGTGCACCCGGTGTCCAGCAACGACCACATCCACACGCGCCTGACCCATTCCCTGGAAGTCAGTTGTGTCGGTCGCTCCCTGGGCATGCGGGTCGGCGAGACCATTCGCGACGCCCTGCCCGAGTGGTGCGAACCCAGCGACCTGGGGATGGTGGTGCAATCGGCCTGCCTGGCCCACGACATCGGCAACCCGCCGTTCGGCCACTCCGGCGAAGACGCGATCCGCCACTGGTTCCAGCAGGCCGCCGGGCGCGGCTGGCTGGACGCCATGCACGAAAACGAGCGCAACGACTTCCTCAACTTCGAAGGCAATGCCCAGGGGTTCCGGGTACTGACCCAACTGGAATACCACCAGTTCGACGGCGGCACGCGGCTGACCTACGCCACCCTCGGCACCTACCTGAAGTACCCCTGGACCGCGCGCCACGCCGACTCCCTGGGCTACAAGAAGCACAAGTTCGGCTGCTACCAGAGCGAGTTGCCGTTGCTCGAACAGATCGCCACCAAGCTCGGCCTGCCGCAACTCGAGGAGCAACGTTGGGCCCGCCATCCGCTGGTGTACCTGATGGAAGCCGCCGATGACATCTGCTATGCCCTGATCGACCTCGAGGACGGGCTGGAGATGGAGCTGCTCGACTATGCCGAAGTCGAGTCGCTGCTGCTCGGGCTGGTGGGCGACGACCTGCCGGAAACCTATCGCCAGCTCGGCCCGCGGGACTCGCGCCGGCGCAAGCTGGCGATCCTGCGCGGCAAGGCCATCGAGCACCTGACCAACGCCGCCGCCCGGGCCTTCGTCGAACAGCAGGACGCCCTGCTCAGCGGCACCCTGCCGGGCGATCTGGTGGAGCACATGCACGGCCCGGCCAAGCGTTGCGTGCTCAATGCCAAGGACATCGCGCGCAAGAAGATCTTCCAGGACAAGCGCAAGACCCTGCACGAGATCGGTGCCTACACCACCCTGGAAATCCTCCTCAATTCGTTCTGCGGCGCCGCGCTGGAACAGCACGGCGGACGCACGCCGTCGTTCAAGAACCGGCGGATTCTCGACCTGCTGGGCAACAACGCGCCGGATCCGAACGGCTCGCTGCATGCCTCCTTCCTACGCATGATCGACTTCATCGCCGGCATGACCGACAGCTACGCCAGCGAAATGGCCCGGGAAATGACCGGGCGTTCCAGCCCGCAATGACTCGCCGTCGAGCGGCTATCTCGCGTTATCGAGGTGGCCGTTCGAGCGGTTTCTCGTGAGTCGACAACTAAGGAATTCCCCTGGTCTCTTCTCAGACAGTAACCGGCCACCGCCGTTACTTCAACTTTTAAATCCCGGCCACTTCACACTGTATTGAGAGTGCCGTTCACTTCCAGCAAGTTCGCCAGACGCCATCCAGATCGACAATATTCCACGCACCCGCCCCACCTAGAGCACTTGCTCTATAACTAGCGATATTGACCGATACATGCCGCCCGATAAGCAAGCCAACTAGGCTGAATTAAACAGATCGTTAACGACACAACCAAACATCCTACCTTTACCTTTCGATACATCTGCCTAGCCTTCAGGCAGAAACCCTTGCAGCACAAGGCCCCTACGGATGCCCCACGATTACAAATTCCGTACAAATCAACTTTATCGTTTCCGCTAGTCTCGACCCCTAATGGGTTAACCAGGATTAATTTCACTCCGCGACAGATCGTTCCCCTTTCATGACCCTGCCCGAATGATCGGTGCAAAAAACAAATAGCAAGCGAACTAAGTACCCACATTAAAACTTCGGCTTCACCTGTTAGTTCAGCAGGCATTTGCAAAATAGTTTCACCCCCCGCTGTAACAAAGAGCGCGCTCAGGACTCAAGCGTCAAAATGGAAGTGAGTACACGGAATGAATCCGTGTCGATAAGTTGTTCCCGCACTTCCTCATCCGTTTTCCACTATTCAAGGATGGTCTGAAGTAGCCCAATATTTACTGGCTAATTCTTCATCCTCGATGCCAAAAGCGGCAGCAGGTCAAGATGCGATCAGATCTGCTGTCTATTTCATATTTTTTCGCCGTTGCGAGCACCTCGTAGCAACCATTTCGCGTACTACAGATGCACCTCTCCTGTCTTCGATAGCAAATGCCGACGAGCCATCCACAGGTTCGATAGCGCGAACAGCATCACCATCTGCGCGGTGTTCTTGACCAAGCCTCGGAACCGCACCTT
>NZ_OBDX01000099.1:0-1003 GCF_900215185.1 Pseudomonas sp. LAMO17WK12:I10
GCCCTGTATGGGACAATGCTGAGGAAAATGAGAGAGAGGCCGAGCCGGAGCGCGACTCCATGCCGTTACGGCAACAGGCAGAGGTTAAGCCGTTCCCTGATGAGAATGACCAGGCTTCTAGGCAACCCCGTATCAGAAGTAAACGGTCGCTGCCTCCCGCTCCATCCAAACCTCCCGCTCCATCCAGTAATGTTCGAGAAGACGTACCCGCGCCATCCCGTCAACGGCGTCATAATATTCCAGCGGACGTGTCTCTACCGTCAGACCATTCGACCGTGCATGATATAGCGGTGCCATCTGATATAACGACCGTTCAGGCCGCAGCCATAACTGGAGGCCGTGCCAGCTATGGGTATTCGAGGATTAATAGTGGCATTAACTATCAGGTTAGCCTTGCCGGGCTGTCTGATGATGTGATCATCAAGAATATACTGGAAAGAGCAAACCAGGCTCAGAAGGTGCGTTCTCTTCTAGCCGCTGGGAAATATGATAAGGCAAAAGCGGTATTACATTTCAAAGTCATTGAATACCTTTCAGTCCTCACACAGCGATATAGCCTTAGAAAAGCGAAGAAATACCGCAGCCTGCTCAATGGGATATGGACGGGGTTGAATAATCTTAGAAACTCCCCTGAGATAGAGACCTTAGTCGATGACATGAAACGTGCATCTTTACCTGAGCGCTCGATTCCGCAGCCGTCAGAGGGAGATGCTACAACGACCCCGCTGGAGGAAGAGACCGAACAGCAGACAACCGATGCGGTGAACGCGCTTAAGTCTCTTGAGGCACTGAATGCCCCCATCATGAACATGGGGCAGTTTATTGATGATCATATCAAGACTGCTATCGAGCAATATAATCGAGATCCCAAATGGTGTGATCCTAAAGGAACCTGGTATGGCTGCAATTGGAAATCAGTGGATGCGCGGCGCTTCCCGGGATTAACGCCAGACACTCTAATCCGGGTAGATTTCGCTAGTAGGGGAACGCCTGGCAAAGATGA
>NZ_OBDX01000040.1:0-50435 GCF_900215185.1 Pseudomonas sp. LAMO17WK12:I10
TTTTCCATGCCCTGGTCCAGCTCCACCGGCATATCCATGCCGCCGGCTCGATGCTCTTCCATCTTCAGGGTGAGCTTGGGCAAAGTCAGGCTGGGCACGTCGCCCTGGAAACTGATGCCATCGACGAACAGGTTCAGGTTGGCCACCCCCGCCCCCTGGCCGGGTCACTGCCCCGCCTCGCCACTGGTCGGCGGCACTTGCCCGAGGCCCAACCGCTTTGCGGCCCAGCGTTCGTACAGGCCGATGGCAACATCGGCGCCGGCCATTGCCGTGAGGCATCCGATCCCGCCTGCTGCCAGGATCGAGACCCCGGCAGCGTGCAGCAGCATGATGGTGCCAAGCCCGCAGACCACACAGGCCCCCGATCTCAGCGCCAGGCGGCGAATCAAGGACCAGCCTCGGGCGCCTGCCTTGTCGGCTCGCCACATCTCCCCGGAGACACCACCGACCAGTGAAAGGACAATCACCATCCAGATCGGCATGTCCACCAGCGTTTGCTGCTCGTTCGTCATTCCCCTGCCCCTTAAACGCAAAAACCCGGCGCAAGGGCCGGGTCTGGTGAGTGTGGTGCCTGCCGCTCTCTGCGGGTCGCACCTATCGAAGATGGCTACTTTTTACAGGTGGATTTTACTGGCAGCAAGCCTATTTTAATGCCACCCGCGAATAAGTGGGCAATACAGGGTGAACGTCTAGCGAATGTCGGTGAATATCCCGTCCCGGCATTCTGTTGATTCGGCGGTGTCTCATATGTCCCATATTTTAAAATTTCTATGGGACACCTGAGAGCGCCTATATTCGGGGCTCTGCCCCATTGTCCTATCTATTTCTTCTTTTTCTCGTGTAAAGAAGAAAATCTAAAAACACGCATGCGCGCGATAGCGCGTACAGGTCTGCGCTCCGCTCATGCGGGCGGGTGGTGTTCCTGATGGGACAATGGGACACACCAACAAACACAAGGCCCGCGCCTGCCCCATCATGTCAAAACACAACGGGACAACGCGGGCCAATGGGACAGCGACAACTGAGGTCATGCCTAAGGTCACGCAGCCTTCCCCATCAGCATGCCCTCGATCTGAACATGCGCCTCATATAATCGCATGTAGTAAGTCCGAGAACTACATGCACAGTGCAACAGCTTCTGAGAGAAAAAGCTGTCCTGATTGCAATAGTGCTCCCACACAACTGTCGAAAGCCGAGGTGGTAGGTGTTTTCTAACGATCAACTCAATACCCCCATCAAGGCAGGCAATCTAGCAAGTCGATGGACCTGCAGCGCGGTTACGCCCTTATCCGTGAGGGCCAAGCCGCGCTGGGCCATTTCCCGGATAATGCGGACAGAGCCATACCCCCTACGGAACAGCTCGATGACAAAGCGAACGCCTTCGGCCCTCTCGGGAATCAGACGAAACTCCTGTCCATCCCACCGCAACCACTGGGGATCTTTGCCGTTTCGAATGACGCCTCGATATGTGCCGGCAATCCAACCCTCGCACTGCCGGCGAATGGCCGCCTTAACCCGCTTCGACTTAGTGTCGGACTCTTCATGCGCACGTATCATCACCAGCAACGAATACACCAGGTCCATCGGCTGAGCCTTCAGGCCGGCCCGGTTGTACTCTCGGCCGTCACTGGCGGTGACCACGGTGATACCGGCATTGATGATCTGAGCCAGCTGCGCCTGGGCCTGGATCGGCTCAGCGCGACTCAGCCGGTCAAGTCCCTCAACAACCAAGACAGAACCGTCGGCGATCCGGCCGTCCTCAACAGCCTGCAGAAAGACGCCCAGTGCCCCCTGCTTGACGTGACGCTGATGATAGGCGGATAACCCCTCATCTCTCAGGGGTAGCGACTCATCCAGAACGAGCCCCTTTTCAGCCGCCCAGCGCTGTGCGTACTGGAGTTGACGGTCGGCACTACTGCCGGTCGCTTGCCTAGGATCGGAGAACCGTAAATAGCTGTATACTCGCGCGCCGTTTTTAGCCATTAGAAAAGATAAGCCCTGATGAGGATCTACCTATTATGATGACAGAGAAAGCCCCACGTGTAGGTATGATATCGTTAGGGTGCCCGAAAGCGCTGGTCGATTCCGAGCGCATCCTCACGCAACTGCGTATGGAAGGTTATGACGTGGTGTCCACCTACCAGGACGCCGATGTCGTGGTGGTCAACACCTGCGGTTTCATCGACTCGGCCAAGGCCGAATCCCTGGAAGTGATCGGCGAAGCCATCAAGGAAAACGGCAAGGTCATCGTCACCGGCTGCATGGGCGTGGAAGAAGGCAATATCCGCGACGTGCATCCGAGCGTGCTGGCCGTGACCGGCCCGCAGCAGTACGAGCAAGTGGTCAGCGCGGTGCACGAAGTGGTGCCGCCGAAACAGGACCACAACCCGCTGATCGACCTGGTGCCGCCACAAGGCATCAAGCTGACTCCGCGCCACTACGCGTACCTGAAGATTTCCGAAGGCTGCAACCACAGCTGCAGCTTCTGCATCATCCCGTCGATGCGCGGCAAGCTGGTCAGCCGCCCGGTCGGCGATGTACTGGACGAGGCCCAGCGCCTGGTCAAGTCCGGGGTCAAGGAACTGCTGGTGATCTCCCAGGACACCAGCGCCTATGGCGTCGACGTCAAGTACCGCACCGGTTTCTGGAACGGCGCGCCGGTGAAAACCCGCATGACCGAGCTCTGCGAAGCTCTCAGCACCCTGGGCGTCTGGGTCCGCCTGCACTACGTCTACCCGTACCCGCACGTGGACGAGCTGATCCCGCTGATGGCCGCCGGCAAGATCCTTCCGTACCTGGACATCCCGTTCCAGCACGCCAGCCCGAAAGTGCTCAAGGCCATGAAACGCCCGGCCTTCGAAGACAAGACCCTGGCCCGGATCAAGAACTGGCGCCAGATCTGCCCCGAGCTGATCATCCGCTCGACCTTCATCGTCGGCTTCCCCGGCGAAACCGAAGAAGACTTCCAATACCTGCTCGACTGGCTGACCGAAGCCCAGCTCGACCGCGTCGGCTGCTTCCAATATTCGCCGGTGGAAGGCGCGCCGGCCAATGACCTGGACCTGGAAGTGGTCCCGGACGAGGTCAAGCAGGACCGCTGGGAACGCTTCATGGCGCACCAGCAGGCCATCAGCTCGGCGCGCCTGCAACAGCGCATCGGCAAGGAAATCGAAGTGCTGATCGATGAAGTCGACGAACAGGGCGCCGTGGGCCGCTGCTTCTTCGACGCCCCGGAAATCGACGGCAACGTGTTCATCGACGGTGCCGGCGACCTGAAGCCGGGCGACAAGGTCTGGTGCCGGGTGACCGACGCCGACGAATACGACCTGTGGGCCGAAGTCCTGTAAGGCGTAAAAAACCGCAAAGCCCCGCTCTCTTCGCGAGATACGGGGCTTTTTTAGGTCTATCGTTTGCTCAGGACCACGGATGCGTCACCACACAGGAGCAAGCGGCATGCGCCATCATTCGGTCATCCACACCCCGAAACACAGCGACTACCCGGAACTGACCCGGGTCTGGGAGGCCTCGGTGCGCGCCACCCACGACTTCCTGCCGGACAGCTACATCGAACTGCTGAGAAACCTGGTGCTGAACCGTTATCTGGATGCGGTGATGCTGATCTGCACCCGGGACCAGCGCCAGCACATCACCGGCTTCGCCGGGGTCGCCGCCGGCAAGATCGAGATGCTTTTCATCGATCCCGCCCATCGCGGCCAGGGCCTGGGCAAGCAATTGCTCAGGTACGCCATCGAACATCTGAACGCCGACGAACTCGACGTCAACGAGCAGAATCCGCAAGCCCTGGGCTTCTACTTCAAGCAGGGCTTCGAGGTCATCGGTCGCTCCGAGCACGATGGCATGGGCCAGCCTTATCCGCTGCTGCACATGCGTTTGAAACAGCCCCAGCAGCAGGCGCTGCGCGGCTAAAAGCCACAGCGGGCAAATGGACCCGCGATTAACCGGCGCCGGGCAGGTACAATGCCTGCCCCCTTTTGCTACGGCCCCTGTCATGACTGACCCGATTCGTCTCTCCAAACGCCTCATCGAACTCGTCGGCTGCTCCCGCCGGGAGGCTGAGCTGTTCATCGAGGGCGGCTGGGTCACCGTGGATGGCGAGGTCATCGACGAGCCGCAGTTCAAGGTCGACACCCAGAAAGTCGAACTCGACCCACAGGCCAAGGCCACCGCGCCGGAGCCGGTGACCCTGCTGCTGAACGTGCCGGCCGGCCAGGACGTCGACAGCGCCATGCAGTCGCTGAGCGCCGCCAGCGTGTCCGAGGAGCACCGCTTCGGCAAACGGCCGCTCAAGGGCCACTTCCTGCGCCTGACCGCCAGCGCCGACCTGCAAGCCAATGCCAGCGGCCTGCTGGTGTTCACCCAGGACTGGAAGATCCTGCGCAAGCTGACCGCCGACGCGACCAAGATCGAGCAGGAATACGTGGTCGAGGTGGAAGGCGAGATGGTCGCCCACGGCCTCAACCGCCTGAACCACGGCCTGACTTACAAGGGCCGCGAGCTGCCGCCGGTCAAGGCCAGCTGGCAGAACGAAAACCGCCTGCGCTTCGCCATGAAGAACCCGCAACCGGGCGTGATCGCCCAGCTCTGCGAAGCGGTAGGCCTGAAGGTGGTCGCCATTCGCCGCATCCGTATCGGTGGGGTTTCCATCGGCAAGGTGCCGGTCGGGCAATGGCGCTACCTGTCCGCCAAAGAGAAATTCTAGGCCGACACCCCATTCAGACGCCGCGCGTGCATGCGGCGCTCAACGTGAACAGACCAGGACTGTAGACATGATTCATAACGATGTACTGCGCAGCGTGCGCTACATGCTCGACATCAGCGACAAGAAGGTCGTCGAGATCATCAAGCTCACCGGCTTTGACGTGAGCCTGGACGACATAGTCGGCTACCTGAAAAAGGACGAGGAAGAAGGTTTCGTGCATTGCCCGGACGAGGTCATGGCGCACTTTCTCGACGGCCTGGTGATCTTCAAGCGCGGCAAGGACGAAAGCCGTCCGCCGCTGCCGATCGAACTGCCGGTGACCAACAACATCATCCTGAAGAAGCTGCGGGTCGCCTTCGAGCTGAAGGAAGACGACATGCACGCCATCCTCAAGGCCGCCGACTTCCCGGTGTCCAAGCCAGAGCTGAGCGCGCTGTTCCGCAAGTTCGGCCACACCAACTACCGCCCGTGCGGCGACCAGTTGCTGCGCAACTTCCTCAAGGGCCTGACCCTGTGTGTCAGGGCTTAAGACAGCTACAAGCTGCAAGTTCAAAGCTTGTAGCTCGAAGCTTGCAACTTGAGGCTGCAAAATGACCTACAGCGTTTCCCCCATCGGCTTCGTGCGTTCCTGCTTCAAGGAAAAGTTCGCCATCCCGCGCCAGCCGCAACTGGCCCCGGCGGCCCGTGGCGTGCTGGAGCTGATGGCGCCCTTCGACCAGGGCGACGCGGTGCAGGGCCTGGAACAGGTCAGCCACGTCTGGCTGCTGTTCCTGTTTCACCAGGCGCTGGAAGACAAACCGCGGCTCAAGGTCCGTCCGCCGCGCCTGGGTGGCAACAAGTCCATGGGCGTCTTCGCCACCCGCGCCACCCACCGGCCCAACGGCATCGGCCAATCAGTGGTCAAGCTGGACAAGGTCGAGGCCAATCGCCTATGGATCTCCGGCATCGACCTGCTGGACGGCACGCCGATTCTCGATATCAAGCCCTACGTGCCCTACGCCGACATCATCGACAACGCGAGCAACAGCATCGCCAGCGCGGCGCCGGCGCTGATCCCGGTGCAGTGGAGCGACAACGCCCTGCAACAGGCTCATGCGCACGCTCAACGCCTGCAGGAGCCACTGGTGGAGCTTATCGAGCAATGTTTGGCCCAGGACCCACGCCCGGCCTACCAGATGCCCACCCCGGAACGCGAATACGGCGCGCAGTTCTGGGATCTGGACGTGCGCTGGCACTACCCGCAGCCGGGCCTGATCCAGGTCCTGGAAGTGGTCCCCGCGCGCTGACCGGCAACCGGAAACGAAAAAGCCCGCGCTGCCTTCCCAGGCAACGCGGGCTTTTTCTGTGCTGCGAGTCGCTTACTTCTCGACAAAAGCGCGCTCGATCAGGTAGTCACCCGGCTCGCGCATGCGTGGCGAAACGGTCAGGCCGAAGCTGTTGAGCACTTCGCTGGTCTCGTCGAGCATGCTCGGGCTGCCGCACAGCATGGCGCGGTCGTCCTGCGGGTTGATCGGCGGCAGGCCGATGTCGCTGAACAGCTTGCCGCTGCGCATCAGGTCGGTCAGGCGGCCTTCGTTCTCGAACGGCTCGCGGGTCACGGTCGGGTAGTAGATCAGTTTTTCACGCAGCGCTTCGCCGAAGAACTCGTTCTGCGGCAGGTGCTCGGTGATGAACTCACGGTAGGCGACTTCGTTGACGTAACGCACGCCGTGGCACAGGATCACTTTCTCGAAACGCTCGTAGGTTTCCGGATCCTGGATGACGCTCATGAACGGCGCCAGGCCGGTGCCGGTGCTGAGCAGGTACAGGTGCTTGCCAGGCTTCAGGTCGTCCAGTACCAGGGTACCGGTAGGCTTCTTGCTGATGATGATCTCGTCGCCTTCCTTCAAATGCTGCAGCTGGGAAGTCAGCGGACCATCGGGAACCTTGATGCTGAAGAACTCGAGATGCTCTTCCCAGTTCGGGCTGGCAATCGAGTAAGCGCGCATAAGCGGGCGGCCATTGGGCTGTTGCAGGCCGATCATCACGAACTGACCGTTCTCGAAGCGCAGGCCCGGATCGCGGGTGCACTTGAAGCTGAACAGAGTGTCGTTCCAGTGATGAACACTGAGGACACGCTCGTGGTTCAT
This sequence comes from Pseudomonas sp. LAMO17WK12:I10, assembly GCF_900215185.1. Classification (NCBI taxonomy): domain Bacteria; kingdom Pseudomonadati; phylum Pseudomonadota; class Gammaproteobacteria; order Pseudomonadales; family Pseudomonadaceae; genus Pseudomonas; species Pseudomonas sp. LAMO17WK12:I10. The sequence continues at coordinate 6,850 of NZ_OBDX01000040.1, forward strand.
GTTGCTCATGTACGGGGGACTCCTGGAAAGTTGTCGGCGCCTGCTCTGCGACAAGCGAGCCGAGCGCAATTGCACAGCATTCTAATGGCGGCGACAATATCTGTTAACTGGATTATTAAGATAAGGGTTATCGGTTATATCGATATGCGATTTACTCTCCGTCAACTGCAAGTATTCGTCGCCGTCGCCCAGCAAGAGAGCGTTTCTCGTGCTGCCGGCCTGCTGGCCCTTTCCCAATCCGCGGCAAGCACTTCAATCACCGAACTGGAACGGCAATCCAGTTGCCAGTTGTTCGATCGCGCCGGCAAGCGCCTGAGCCTCAACGCCCTGGGCAAACAGCTGCTGCCGCAGGCGGTGGCGTTGCTGGACCAGGCCAAGGAAATCGAAGACCTGCTCAACGGCAAATCCGGCTTCGGCTCGTTGTCGGTGGGCGCGACCCTGACCATCGGCAACTACCTGGCGACCCTGTTGATCGGCAGCTTCATGCAGGTCCACCCGGAGAGCCAGGTCAAACTGCATGTGCAGAACACTGCGCATATCGTGCAACAGGTCGCCCACTACGAAATTGACCTGGGTCTAATCGAAGGCGACTGCAGCCACCCGGATATCGAAGTGCAAACCTGGGTCGAGGATGAGTTGGTGGTGTTCTGCGCCCCGCAGCACCCCTTGGCCAAACGCGGCCATGCGAGCATGGAGGAGCTGACCCACGAAGCCTGGATTCTGCGCGAACAAGGCTCGGGCACGCGCCTGACCTTCGACCAGGCCATGCGTCATCACCGCAGCGCGCTGAATATCCGGCTCGAACTGGAACACACCGAAGCGATCAAGCGCGCGGTGGAGTCGGGATTGGGGATTGGTTGCATTTCCAGGCTGGCGCTGCGCGACGCCTTTCGGCGTGGCAGCCTGGTGCCGGTAGAGACGCCGGACCTGGACCTGGCCCGGCAGTTCTATTTCATCTGGCACAAACAGAAATATCAGACCTCGGCGATGCGCGAGTTCCTCGAACTCTGCCGCACCTTTACCGCCGGGGTGCAGCGCAGCGACGAGATCGTGCTGCCGAGCATTCCCTAGGGTCTGTACGAAAAGTCGGCGAGCGAAGGTCAGGCAAGGCAAAAACAGGCGAGGAAGCGGAGTGTAGGGGCCTACATGAGCATTCCGAGCCTGTTTTTAACGCAGCATGGCCGAGTGCAGCCACTTTTCGTACAGACCTAGATCAGGATGACTGCCCAGACCACAGTGATCATGCTCAAGGCCACGAGTTGCGCGGCGCTGCCCATGTCCTTGGCATTTTTCGACAGTGGATGGCGATCCAGGGAGATGCGGTCGATCGCCGCCTCGACCGCCGAATTGAGCAGTTCGACAATCAGCGCCAGCAAGCAGACAGCAATCAGCAATGCCCGCTCGACCCGGCTGACATTCAGCAGGAAAGACATGGGGATCAGAATCACGTTGAGCAGCACCAGCTGACGAAACGCAGCTTCGCCGGTGAAGGCGGCACGCAGGCCATCGAAGGAGTATCCCGAGGCATTGAGGATGCGTTTAAGACCGGTTTGACCTTTGAAAGGCGACATAAATAGGCAACTAGAACAATAAGGAATGGGAAAGCTAGTTCAACAAAAGTCAAAAAAGCGTGAAGAAAGAGCCAGTTACTGGCTGGAAATTGACTCAAGTTGTTGCAGGAGCAGCGCCGCCTGAGTGCGGGTCCGCACCCCCAGCTTACGGAAGATTGCCGTCACATGGGCCTTGATGGTGGCTTCCGATACGCTCAGTTCATAAGCGATCTGCTTGTTCAGCAAACCCTCGCAGACCATGGTCAGCACGCGGAACTGTTGTGGCGTCAGGCTCGCCAGGCCTTCGCTGGCCGCCTTGGCCTCGGCGGAGACGCTGACCTCTTCGAAGGCCTGTGGTGGCCACCAGACATCGCCGTCAAGCACGCTGCGCACGGCCTGTTGAATGACTTCGAGAGAACTGGACTTGGGAATAAAACCGCTGGCGCCAAATTCGCGTGAACGCACCATCACTGATGCTTCTTCCTGTGCCGACACCATCACCACCGGAATCTGCGGGTACTGACCGCGCAACAGCACCAGGCCGGAAAAGCCGTAAGCGCCAGGCATGTTCAGGTCCAGCAGCACCAGGTCCCAATCGGCCTTTTCGGTCAGGCGGGCTTCCAGTTCGGCAATGCTCGCCACTTCCACCAGACGGACATCCGGGCCAAGGCCCAGGGTCACCGCTTGATGCAGTGCGCTACGAAAGAGGGGGTGGTCATCGGCAATCAGGATTTCGTATGTGGCCATTTTTCAAATGATCCTGTTTTTTATGGGAGCACCGATGCATTCGGTCCTCGCCAAGGCAACACAGGTGTCAGCCAGAATGCTGCACCCAAAGAGCACGATCAACGCCAAGAGCCCGAAAATACGGCGTTTCAAAGATCGGTCGCGCCCTAATCGGCGCCAAGCATGCCCAGCGAAGGCCGGGGTGGTCAAGCTTCGGGCTGTGCGGCATCTTAGCTTGCTAACTAATAAAAGTGCCATCATGCAAAGCCACGCTCGCGCGGCTGCGCCTCGATGCTGAGCGGGATGCTGGTAGCGCAGCTCTGGCCGAAAAAATTCCAGTCCCTTGCCTCAGGTCTTACAGAAAAGGCTTGAGGCGCGTGTGCGTCTCGTCGTCAGGGTCGATCTCAAGCTGGAACTTGGCCGACAGATAATGGGTGCTGAACACATCCAGATAAGCATCCAGCACTTCGCCGGCCTGCCGGTCCGCGGCCAACTCCAGGCACAGCGCCGCAACCTCCGCGGTACAGAAATGGTCATCGCGCTTGGAGCGCCGCAGCTTGTAGCGCGACAACTGCTCGGGCTCCAGGCTCAATACCGGCAAGTGTTCAAGATAAGGACTCTTGCGAAACATCTTGCGCGCTTCGCTCCAGGTCGCATCCAGCAGGATAAACAGCGGGCGCTTGCCCGCCTCCAGGCGGACTTCGTTCACCACCCGTTGTGGCGCGACGAACTCTCCGGGGAACACCACATAAGGCTGCCACTGGGGATCGGCCAGCAAGACCAGCAATTGTGGGTCGACTTCTGTTCGCGACCAGGGGAACGCGATGGTGTCTTCTATGACATCGGCGATCAGCCAGCCGGTATTGCTCGGTTTCATGGGTTCGACGTCATGCATGATCAGGCACATCGCCGACCGCGCGGAAACCTTGGGGCGCCAGGCGCACATGCAGTGGCTGGGAATCACCCGACAGCCCGCACAGCGCTCCGCCCGCGAACCCCGGGCGGTAAAAGGTCTGACGGCACGCGCCAGACGTTGAGCACGCAGGCGGGATACGGCATGATTCATTAGAAGCCGCCCTGGCAGAAAGAAGGAATCGACACGAAAAGAACTCGGAAAGCTGAAAATTCGCACAAGTTTATCAGAGCTCTCTGCTCAAACCTGTACCGCCTACCCTCGCTCCCCTATAATTCGCCGCCACTGAACGCACAGTCGCGTGATTGGTCGAAGCATCAGTCACTGAACCAGGAGAGTTTCATGTTGCGCTTTATCGTTCCCACCGCCGCCCTTCTGCTGGCCTTGCCGTTCAGTGCCCAGGCTGCATCGCTGCAAGACTTCGAACTGAACAAGACCCTGCAGAAAACCGCCGAGGAAAGTAACGTCGGCACGCCTCGGGAAGTCAACGAGAACATCCTCGACCAGGGTTATACCGTCGAAGGCAAGGAGCTGATCAACCACCTCAGCGTCCAGGCCGAACACGCGGAAAAAATGCGCGCCAACCCCAAGGCGGTCTACCTGCAACTGGGCGCTAGCGTTTGTCGTGACCCGAACTACCGCAAGCTGATGGCCAAGGGCGCGATCATGCGCTACGAATTCACCGAGAACCGCACCAACCGCCCGGTCGCCTCGGCACGCTTCCAGGAGTCGGACTGCCCGACCCCGACGAAGAAGAAAAAGTAATTCAGTGCTCCGCTGCGTGCCGCTGTTGATCATCGGCACGCAGCTCCGCCAACAGAGCCTGCAAATAGCTCGAATGGCGCTCCCCACCTTCAAGCCGGCGTCGGCATTCCTCTTCAAGAGTCAGATGATTGGCGTCTGCCGCTGACTTCAGCAGTTGATACAGCTGCTCATCTATTTCCAGTACGACTTTGTGCATGACCAGCCTCCGTGCCCCACTCGCCACTACCTGCGCGACAACTCCGACCTGTGTATCCTGCCCTTTGACGCCAAGCTGTCTTGCTAGCGCTGTAACTTAGTAAATCAGAGCCTCCACCGGTCGGCATGCGTCCAGACAAGCGGTGAAAACGCTGCACGCCACCGCTAATAAGTGATTGCCAGCCCCGACTTTCAAGGCCCATGATCAAGTCAGCGCGAATCATCATGAAGGTCTAGATTTCAAAGTGTTCATGCTGAATTTTCCTGGGTGGATCCGGAGGCCGCCCAAGCGCGTCTTGCAGTGCACATGCTTTCTAAATCAAGGAATAGCAGAACCTGTATGGATGGCCCGCTGGCCACGTCAGGGTTTTTCCTCCCTGGCGAATCAGCCGCCAAAGCCGGGCTGACAGCGACACATGCAGTGTCGTGATACCAACGAATGCTTCGTTCGTGTCAAAGGTTCTGTGCAGAAGGAGAAGTTGAATGCCTTACGAACCGAATGACCTCCTCAGTCGTCATTTTCAGAGCAACGGTATCGACCTCAGCAAGGTCGAAGAACAACTCAACCTGATCGCTCCCAACAGCCCCAACATTCCTCTTTATCGCGACATGATTCTCACCGTCCTGCGCATGGCCCAGGACGATCTCAACCGCTGGAACGCGAAAATCACCCTGCAGGCCCTGCGCGAACTGGAACATGCTTTTCGCGTACTGGAACAGTTCAAGGGGCGACGCAAGGTGACGGTATTCGGCTCCGCGCGCACGCCGATCGAGCATCCGCTGTATGGCCTGGCGCGAGAACTCGGCGCGGCCCTGGCCCGCTCCGACCTGATGGTCATCACGGGCGCCGGTGGCGGCATCATGGCCGCGGCCCACGAAGGTGCCGGTCGCGATCACAGCCTGGGGTTCAACATCACCCTGCCCTTCGAGCAGCATGCGAACCCGACGGTGGACGGCACGGAGAACCTGCTGTCCTTCCACTTCTTTTTTACCCGCAAGCTGTTCTTCGTCAAGGAAGCCGATGCCCTGGTGTTATGCCCGGGTGGCTTTGGCACGCTTGATGAGGCGCTGGAAGTACTGACCCTGATCCAGACCGGCAAGAGCCCGCTGGTACCGGTGGTGCTGCTGGATGTCCCGGGAGGAATCTTCTGGCAAGGGGCGCTGGACTTTATCCACAACCAGCTCGAGAACAACCGCTACATCCTGCCAACCGACATGAAGCTGATGCGCCTGGCGCACAACACCGAGGAGGCGGTCGAAGAAATCAACCAGTTCTACAGCAACTTCCACTCCAGTCGCTGGCTGAAACATCAGTTTGTCATTCGCATGAATCACAAGCTCAGCGAACCGGCGCTCGAGCAGATGCAGACGGCTTTCGCCGACCTGTGCCTGAGCGATCGCTTCCATCAACATGCCTACAATGTCGAGGAGCACAACGAACCGGAGTTCAGCCATCTGGCACGCCTGTCGTTCACCTTCAACGCCCGCGACAATGGTCGCCTGCGCGAACTGATCGACTTCATCAACCTGCCGGAAAACTGGGCGATGAATCAGGCCAGGACGCCACAACGCAATAGAGAACCGATCAAGGTCACTTGAGCGGAGAAGCAGCGGCCCGCGCATTCGACTCGCGGGCCCTACAGGTCAATCGTCCACCCTTCGACCGCTCAGCAAGCGGCCGATCATGTCCATCGAATATCCCCGATACCCCAGAAAGCGGCCTTGTTTGGCACGCTCCTTGGCATCTATCGGGAAATGCCCGGCAAACTTGCGTCGCCAGACATCCTCCAGTTGTGCTTGCCAGTCGATGCCGCTCTCACGCAAGGCGAGTTCGATATCGGCACGCTGTAAACCGCGCTGGCTGAGTTCTTCGCGAATACGCATGGGACCGTAGCCGGAACGGGCACGATAGGAAACGAAACTTTCGAGGTAGCGGGATTCGGATAGCAGCCCCTCTTCCGTCAAACGGTCAAGGGCTGTTTCGATCATCTCGAGAGAGGCGCCGCGCTGACGCAGTTTACGCGTCAGCTCGACTCGACCGTGCTCGCGTCGCGCGAGCAGGTCCATTGCGGTTCGCCGCACCGCGACGAGGGTATCGAGTACGGCGGTCATCGGATCGATCAGATATCCGCGTCGGCCATGTCATCGATGGTCTCGTTGACCGGCGAAGCTTTGACATCAGCGGTCGGAGCCAGCAGCTTGTCGCGAATCTGCTTCTCGAGGGCATTACCGATTTCCGGGTTGTCCTGCAGGAACTTGGCCGAGTTGGCCTTGCCCTGACCGATCTTGTTGCCCTGGTAGCTGTACCAGGCACCGGACTTCTCGAGGAAACCATGCAGCACGCCCAGATCGATGATCTCGCCGTTCAGGTAGATACCCTTGCCGTACAGGATCTGGAATTCAGCCTGGCGGAACGGTGGAGCCACCTTGTTCTTGACGATCTTGACCCGGGTTTCGCTACCGACGACTTCGTCACCTTCCTTCACCGCGCCAGTACGACGGATATCCAGGCGAACCGAAGCGTAGAACTTCAGCGCGTTACCACCGGTGGTGGTTTCCGGGCTGCCGAACATCACGCCGATTTTCATACGGATCTGGTTGATGAAGATCACCAGGCAGTTGGCGTTCTTGATGTTGCCGGTGATCTTGCGCAGCGCCTGGGACATCAGGCGGGCTTGCAGGCCCACGTGCATGTCGCCCATCTCGCCTTCGATCTCGGCCTTGGGCACCAGTGCCGCCACGGAGTCGATCACGATCACGTCGATGGCATTGGAGCGCACCAGCATGTCGGTGATTTCCAGCGCCTGTTCACCGGTGTCCGGCTGGGAAACCAGCAGGTCGTCAACGTTGACCCCCAGCTTGCCGGCGTATTCCGGGTCCAGTGCGTGCTCGGCGTCGACGAAGGCGCAAGTGGCGCCCATCTTCTGTGCCTGGGCAATCACGGACAGGGTCAGGGTGGTTTTACCGGACGATTCCGGACCGTAGATTTCAACAATACGGCCCTTTGGCAGGCCGCCGATGCCGAGTGCGATGTCCAGACCCAGAGAGCCAGTGGAAATGGCCGGGATCGCCTGGCGGTCGTGATCGCCCATACGCATTACGGCACCCTTGCCGAATTGACGTTCGATCTGACCCAGGGCCGCAGCCAAGGCTTTCTTCTTGTTGTCGTCCATTAAAGTCCTCACGTAATCAATAAGGCCTGACGGCCAACACCTGTATAAGTAGCCAGTATTATTCCACAGCGTTCGTGGATCGCCTACCCCTGTTTTGAGATTTCTGCCGCGGCATGTTGCAGCAAGCCCTCTAGCGCGGCCTTCACCGTTTGTCGGCGGATGTCGTCCCGATTCCCGACAAAGTGTCGGCACTCGGCCGTTACCGCCTCTCCCACGCCCCAGGCCAGCCATACGGTGCCCACCGGCTTCTGCGGCGAGCCGCCGTCCGGGCCGGCCACGCCGCTGACCGCCACGGCAAAACGCGCCCTGCTTTTGCCCTGCGCGCCCCGCACCATCGCCTCGACCACCTCGCGGCTGACCGCGCCGACGGAAGCGAACAGCGCTTCCGGCACCGCCAGCTGTTGGGTCTTCTGCCGATTGGAGTAGGTCACATAACCCGCTTCGAACCAGGCCGAACTCCCGGGAATGCGGGTGATGGCCTCGGCAATCCCGCCACCGGTGCAGGATTCGGCGGTGGTGACGTGGGTATTCAGAATCTGCAGGCGCCTGCCAAGTTCAGCGGCAAGCTGGGTGATTTCGTTCACGGTCCTCTCCTGATCGGGTTGGCGGAGGTCTTACCGTACACGAGCGATACGCGCTTGCAAGGCACGGAGCGGATCAAAATGTTTAGCGGTTCAACGCCCTGACGTAGGCCTGACACGCCTGCAGGGCGATCAGTCCCTGGTCGCCGGCATCGGTGATACCGATAATTCGTTGAGCATGCGCCGGGTCAAGTCGGGCTCGCGGGGCTCCATGAACCACGCCGGGGGGGGGGGGGGGGGGGGGGGCAGGCACCGGGCAGCCGCCGGCGCTGTCATCGGCGGCGAGGAGGACTGACAGGCGCAGATCAGCAGTGGCAAGACGGTCGCGCAGGCGACCTTGATCACGTTGTGCATCGTTCAAGGCTCGGTAATGGGTTTGGTCGCTGGCTTGCAGCTGTTGCTCCAGGTTCAGCTGACTCAGCGCTTCGCCGTGCAGCCTGGCCTGCTCCGCCAGTTGCCGGCCAAAACGCCACGCCTGGACCTGCCAGGCCAGCGTCCCCGCGACGCCGGCCACCACGGCCAGCAGCACGACGACAGCCATTGCCCGGGAAGACAGGGGCATCAGGCCGAAGGCTGGCATAACACCTCCCGCGCCCGCGCCCAGAGTTGCAGGCGGTCCTCCAGCCCGTTCAAGCCGCCATTGATACGACGGGTGATGCTGTTGAACTGGTCGCGGTCGGCCAGTTCGTTAAGACCGTTCTGCTGCCAGAACCAGGCGGCCGACTCGGCGGCCCACTGCGGCTGTTCCAACAATTCGGGCAACGCCAGCAAACGCTCGTCGCCGAACAATCCGAGGCTGCATTGCCGGTAATTGTCGCGACCGGTGACCTGGATCAGACCACGGCCGCGGTATTTCTGGCCGTCGCCATCGGCCTCCGGGGTATTGCCCAGACGGGCCGCCAGGCTGCCGGTGTCGTATTTGCTCAGGTACTGGTCATTGCCCAGCTCCCGCACATAACGCAACTGCCCCGACTCATGACCGACCTGCGCGAGGAAGGCGGCCATGCGTTTAGGCGTGTTGATATGGCGGTTCAGCATGGCAGTGTTAAGCGCAGAAACAAAAACGCCCGCTTGGGAGCGGGCGTTGGGCATGATGCGTTGAATCATTTCAAGGGTGACAGGCATTTCACTCTACCTCCTCTGCGTCGAGGACGTTCGGAACAAACAGGGTCATTTGTGCTCCTGGAGAACACTTTCAAGCCAGGCTGGCTCGACAGGTCGATATTCATCATCAGGAAAGTCGACAGCTGAAGGCCAGTCCCGCAACGCCTGCCTATAAGTCAGAAGCTCCTTGAACTGCTCGGTATTCAGCGTCGTCCCTTCGCCCATTTCCAGCTCTTCGTTATCACGAATAACCAGCCACTGAGTCGACTCCAAAATCTTGTTACGCCAGGCCCTTTCAACCTCAGGAGTATTTTGGGATGCCGAGGAAATACGCTCGGGAAAACCTTTGCTATTCAGGGATAAAACAGTACCAGGCAGTGCCTCTATTACCAGTGACTCATAGTCTTTATCACTGATCACGAAGGCATCTACTGGAATATTTTTCCCGTGCAGTTCTGAGTTGTAGAAACCGAAAGTTTCGGGAGAAAAGTAATACATATTCAATACCCTATGCCAATAACCCGCGCGGCGATAGTTTGCGACGGCCAATCGGGGCAACGCACATTAATCCCGGTAAGGCTGCTCGCAACCGAAAGATTGCAGACCGTTAGAAAGGTTCCAGAAGCTGTTCCTTCATGAGTGGCAACTGCAAGAAAACGCGCATTGGGAAATGCCAGAGGCCAAGGGTTGTACTCACCGTAGCCATTATTGGCAGTCTGACTTGCACTCCCCGTGATCCATTGAATGATCAGGCCGCCCATCCATGAAGGAAAAACAATGTACCCGGAAGCCCCCACTCTTATCAGAAAGCCCAATCGAAGCTTTTTAGGAGTCACGACAGAAGTGTCACTTGCACCGGCATTGACTTCCGCCTGCGAAGCCACTTTGGCAATACCTGCGATAGACTCCGTTGCCTGGACCAACTTCTTGGCAATAGCCTGAAACACGCGTAATGGCGACATGGTTTTGGCAGTATTGATTCCGGCCTCCGCCTCTTCCTGAGTAGCCAGATTTTCACTTTGTTTCTTTGAAATCAAAGCAGAAATCGCCGCTTTCAGTTGCGAATTGTCAGACTCATTCGGCGTATCCCCTGCTGCTCGAATAACCTCCAGAACTTCCTGTGTAACAGCATTCCCCCAATCAGCCGGAATCAAAGACCCTGGCATACCCGTGAGGGGATTTTCATCGACAAACTTTCCGTTTACCAAACCGGCACTAGGTACACTCTTTGGGTAGTCCACTGTCTAGCCCTCATACAAATTAAACATAAAAAACTTCAGCATTCGGCAAAACCCAATACAGAGTCGACAAACTCAAACGGACTCGGTCATCTGCACCGGCTTTCTCACCCTCTTTCTTTTCACCGTCGCTCCTGTAGTGCCGGAAGTCATTCGCAGCACGGGGCGATCTGCGGCGGCAGGAAACTTTCGTGATTTTGGCCAGCTGCGCAAATCGCAGCGATAGGCTTGCAGGGCGTTGTAGTCGGCATCGGACAAAGTGGTGGCGGCTTGAGACTCCAGTTCATCGCGGTGCCGGGCGACCAGCGCATCGGTCTTGAGCAACTCCGAGTCACGCCAGGCGCGCTCAATTGAAACTAATTGTTCAGGCGAGGGACCGGCAGGGTCGACAAGAATGGGCGCACCGTTGTCATTGGCCACAATCCGCTTGCCCACGCCCTGCCCGGCAAAGAGTTCGGCATATTCAGCCTGGCTGATTTCCACTGCGCCTTCTGGCGGGGCCTCGCTCGCAGAGGCGACAACATCGAAGCCGAGGGTTTTCGCAAAGAAATAAATCTTCATGGTTATCGCCCCCAAACCAGTACGCGACCAGATATGCCCGAGTTCACTCTGATGGTTCCACCAACCTCGACCCATCTGGCCCGGGCGACAGCTGTTGACGTGCTCGATGACGTTACGTCGAATGACCAGACGGTAACGTTGCCTCCCCAGCCTGGCGGATGACCTTCATCAGCGATGCCTCCCAATATGGCATTGGGAAACTTTATGGGCAGCGACAGAGACATGACCCCATTGGCATCGGTTCCACCCATCGCCCATTGCATGATCAGCCCGCTCGGGTACTTCTGATAACCCGCCGTCGACAACTGAGCCCCATACAATGCTGAGTACTTGAGGCTAGCCGTACCATAAACGGTCCAGACTCCCCACTCCCGGACCAGATTCGCACTTTCACCACTGCTCATCACAATGGAGTTCAGATAGTTCCCTTGTGGACTGATCTGCGCACCGCTCTTGCTAGCCACGGTCACCTGCGCGCTACTACGACAATGCAAGCTGATCGTCGCGCCATCTGGAACAGTCGAGACATCCGGCAGGGTGACGGTAAAGGCGGTAGTCCCACCCAGGCCGATGGAACAACCGACATCGGCAATGGTCAGTTGCGTGCTTTCCGATATTCCTCGAGCGCTGGAGTAATTACCCAGCGCGCGCTGTACAAACTCTGGAGTAGCGACCGACCGACTCACGTCAAAACGAGGAGGTGTAGAAAAGAACGTTGGACTGCGTAATGCGCCCAGCAGTTGATCATTCGCCCCCTCGTCTGGCGTCATGCCCGCCGCCTGAACTACGCCGAGAATTTCCTGGGTAACGCTATTCCCCCAACTTGCCGGAATAAGCGAACCAGGCGTGCCGGCCAGCGGGTCTTCATCAACAAACTTTCCATTCACCAGCCCTACACTGGGCACACTCTTTGGATAATCCAAGGTCTTGCTCCTGATAATAAATTCTGTTGGCCCACCTGCGGACCGGGGTCATGCAGCGGCCAACTGCGCGCAAAAAAAACGCCCGCTTGAAGCGGACGTTTTTATTGATGAGCGCAATGCAGATAAATACGCTGCTGATCTATTTGAAATAAACGCAGCACTCGATCAATCAGCTATCTGAAAAAAACTCACTGACCACTCTGGAATCGGCGGACGGGCGGTCATTTCGGGAAAGCTATCGGAGGCGGGCCAATCGCGCAGTGCCTGGCGATACTCGAGCAACTCCAGATACTGTTTCGCCGTCAGCGTCGTGCCCCGTCCCAGCTCCTGTTCATCACGATGGCGGGTTACTAGCCATTGGCTGTCCGTCAACACGGACTGGCGCCATTTGCGCGCCTGCTCCGGAGCATCCTCGTCAGTCGCCTTGCCCCGTACTTCGGAAGCAAACGCCACTGCTGCCGCCACGTCCACCACGGGGGAAAGCGGCGCAACCTGTTCGGGAAGGTGGATCGGCTTCCCCAGCTCAACCTCGACACCCTCAGGGACAGCGACCATCGAACTGAGAAAATCCGCGGCAAACAGCTGGGAAATCATGAAGCTGCCGGTCTCGATCAGCTCGACGACAACGTCGTCTTCGACTCGTGCATAGAGGGCCATTATTCGTACTCCCAGATTTCACAAAAGGCATTGCCGCCGGCGCCACTCACATATGAAGCAGATGGATTGCTCGAGCAGCTGCCGCTGCCGCCGGAACCTCGTTGTCCCGCATTGCCATTGCCATTCACCCCGTTGAAGGGGCCGCCGCCATCGAATGGACTGGCAGCCCCCCATCCGGAAAGCAGGCCCCAATTGGGATTACTCATCGCATAACCGCCCGTTGCACCGCGCGCATTGGCAAGGTTGCCACCCGTTACGACTTGGCCCCCCATACCGCCCTGGACAAATCCAGGGGTGTTCGACACGAAGGTCAGAATCTGCCCCCCTCCTCCCCCAGCGGCGCTCATGAGGCTGCCAAACGACGCAGCGCCTCCCGCGGCCCCCGCACTGGTTCTAGCGGCCCCACCGGCACCCAATGTGACGGGTACACCCGCCAGCATTTCCGGAGTCACGTCGTAAAGACCCTCCGCATAGGCACCAGCCCCTCCGCCACCGCCCAGGCTTTGATAAGTGGCCGCTACCGGCGGACAGCCGGCACCTGAGCCTCCCGCACCGACCAGGCGGACCCGAATACGTCTGGCCTTGGGGTTGGGGCGATAGACTGTGACGCCAACGGTGTCGAACTGCTTCACCGCCAACAGACGCCCACCGGCATCAGTGATGCCATATCCACTCAAGGTGGTTGGGGTGTTCTTCAGTTTGGTGAAGTCGACCAGTGCGGCAATCGCCAGCGCCAACTGGTCGTTTTTCGCTTCCTCCGGCACCAGACCGGCAGCCTTGATGACATTGAGGATTTCTTGCGTCACCCCGTTGCCCCAGGCAGCGGGAATCAGCGATCCCGGTGTGCCCGACAGAGGATTCTCATCGACAAACCAGCCATTGACCAAGCCAACGCTGGGTACACTTTTCGGATAGTCCATATCATTGCCCTGCGATCCCCTTGTTCAGGGAGCCTGTGCGAAAAGCCGCCCACGTTGCAGTGAGCGCCTTAGCATGTTTACGAAAGACAGGCCTGACAAAGACCTGATCAGTTGCCGGCAACCTTGCGAATCGCCTCAATCGCTGCCTCGCAGGCGTCTTTCGCAGCTTCCTGCTTGCCCTTGCTGGCCTGAGCCCGGATGCGTTCTTTTGCCTGCAAGCGCAGCGTACGAAGTGCGAACAGCTTGCTGTTGAGCTCGGCGGCCTTGGCGAGAATCTGGTCGGCCGCTTCCCTGGCGGTACGGCCTTTCACTACCCAGGCGCTTACCGCAAGGGGCACTGCTTTTTTCGGGTAGCCGGCCTCTTTGAACGCCTGGGCGTCGCTGGCGGCCTGGGCATACTCCGCGGCCTTGAGCGGATCGCCACTGATCATCTGCCGGGCGGTGTCAGCCTCTGTGTCCACTCGCCGGCACAGTTGTTCCGCCTCTTGCTCCGCGGCTGCCGCGGCCTGCTGGGAGTCCAGCGCCCACTGGCTGCCATCCCAGTAGTGAGCGGCAGAGGGTGGGGGAACATCGACCCGGGTCAACTCGCCATCCAGCACGAAATGCAGTGCGTCTTTGCGCTTCCATTGTTCGGTAGTGACCGGTAGTACCTTCATGGTCGGCGCAGGCGCGGCATAGGCGAATTGATCGAGATCCTGCCAATCGATGACTGTTCCCGAGGTCACGCAATAAAGAATCTGTTTGCTCATGTTTTCACCACTCGATCAGCATGAAACCGGGTACGCCATTGCCGCCAGGCTGGGCAAGTCCGGTACCCGCGATGTAATAGCCTCCCGCGCCGCTGCCACCCGCGCCATAACCGTAAGCGGGCTTTCCTGCTCCCCCAGAGGTCGTGCCTGACCTGGGGATACCGCCACCAGCCCCGAATGGTCCGCTGGCCCCGGCCCCACCCACACCGGCAACGGTATTGGACGAGACATCCGTCGCATCTCCGCCCTCCGGAAAACCCGCCCCACCCTTAGCGCCAGGGACATAGCCAGAAAGATTGACCCCAGACCCTCCTCCACTCCCGCCAGACAGCGACAAAATCGCCCCCGCCGAGCCGACCAGCGTGTTACCACCACCGGTGGCGAGAACCGCCGCGCTGGCCCCCACCCCGGCCGCCCCGATCACCACGGGAATGACCTGTCCCGGCGTCACGGAGACAGGAAAGCGGATAACCGGCTGCCCGGCACCACCGCCACCACCACCGGAAGCAGTCGCACTCGTGCCTCCCGGGCACGCCCCACCCCCGCCCCCACCCGCACACCCACTCAACCAGAGCTTCGTCACGCCCTCCGGCACGGTGAAGCTGCCATTGGCGGTGAAGCGCTGAATGCCGAGCCCCGCGCTCTTGCGGCTGATGCTGCGAATCGCGCTCAACAGCTGCGTCAGGTTCGCCTCGCTGGGCGTCAGGTCGGCCGCCGTGATCACGGCCAGCAGTTCCTGGGTCACCCCATTGCCCCAGTCCGCCGGAATCAGCGAACCCGGGGTGCCGGTCAGCGGGTTCTCATCGACGAACCTGCCATTGACCAACCCGGCACTGGGCACACTCTTCGGATAATCCATCGGTCTATCCCCTAGTCATAATTGATATGCACCCGCGTATGAGCCGGTGCGCTGCGGTGGATCTGGCATTCCAGGGCCGAGCCCGGGTTCATGCCGAAACGCTCGCCCCAGTAACTCGCGCCAAAGCGCCGGCCCAGGAGCAGTCGTCCACCGGTGTTGAGCGTCCACATGAATTGCGCCTGCCAGGTGCCAAAATGCGCTTGGCCAAACCGCGCGCGGCCCATGCGCGGGGCTTCGAGCTCGGTGATGGTGGCGTTCGGATAACCCTGGCTACGGGCGATCTCGATGTAGTAGGCGAGCGCCTGGCTGCCGACGGCCAACAGTCGCCGGCGCACCGCCAGACGGCGGTCGTCGAACAGCGGGGTCGGGCCCAGGCAGGGGTCGGGCAGGTTCATCACCCGCTCCCAGTCCGGTACCAGTTCGCTGGCACCGGCCGGGTCCATTTCGTTGAGCAGGTCGGCGGCGCGGGCGTCGAGGCGGGCCAGTTCCTGGGACACGCCTACGAGCACCTCCTCGAGCTCCGGCACCCGCTCCGGGTCCCAGGCCGGGCCGCTGGGCAGCAGGCTGCGCAGCTGGCTCTGGTATTGCGCGGCGGTTCTTACTCCAGCCATACGCAACCTCCGAACGTCAGCAACTGGTTACTGGCGGCGGGAACATCCGCGGCCGGCGCGCTGAGCCGATGATCGTTCTCGCCGGCGGCACTGCTGATGGCCTCGCGGATATGGCTGATCAGCAAGGTGTCGCCCAGGCCGGCCTCGCGGTTGTGCAGATCGCGCAACTGGGCCTCGACCGCCGCGCGCACCGCGCTGGTGTCCGGCGACAAGCGCAGGCTGTAGGTCACGGGCGCCTGCTGCGGCGCCAGCACATGCAACTCGGCCGTCACCGGGCGCAACGGTTCGATGTAGGTCTTTACCTCAGCCAATTGCTCGGCATTCGGGATCGGTTGCGCATCGTCGTCGCGCATCACGAACAGACCCACGGTGCCCGGCCCCAGGTAGCTGCCTCGGCACCAGGCCCGGGTAATCCCCGGGCACTCCAGCGCCCAGGTTTCATAGTCCTGGGCCGAGCCGCCGTGGGGGATGATGCGGTAGGAGCGGATCACCCGGGCACGCAGCGATTCCAGGCTTTCCGCGGCGACGCCACCGCTCAGGCCGGGGGCGAGCACGGTGAAGGTATTGCCGATGCCCTGGATCGGTTGCACCGGGATCAGGTTCAGGCCGGCCTCGGCATTGCCCAGGGTGCCGGCGTCGAGGGCCTGGACGGTGGTGCTGTTGCTGCCGGCGCTGGTGGTGCGGGCGGCGGTGACTTTGTAGGTGCGGCCGTCACTGGCCTGCAGCAAGGTATCGACGTCCAGCACCGCGCCTGCCGCCGCCGTGAAGCTCACCGAACCGCTGGCCGCCTGGGCGGCCTTGCGCGGCTGGTTGAGGCGCAGCGCGGCGATACGTTCCAGGGTCGACTCGTCGGCCTTGTCCGGCAGGATCTGATCGGCGATCCAGTCCAGGTAGCCGTAGAGGCCATAGGCGGCGCCACCGAGGGTACGGGCCAGCACTTGCGCATCGGACTGGCGCAGCGCATCGCTGGCCAGGTCGCTTTGGGTGCGCTTGATCAGCACCGGCAGCGAAGGGGTATCAAAGGGCATAGGTCACCTGCCAACTGTTATCGGGGTTGATGTCCAGGCGTTCACCGTTGGCCAGGACCAGCGTCGTGCGCAGGTTCAGGCGCTGGTCGTCGAGACGTTCGCTGATGATCTCGACCGCGCTGCAATGGCCATCGTCGATCAGCCATTGCAGGGCTTCGCGGGCATAGAACTCGGCGTCGAGCTGGGTCTGGCGGGTCAGCTTGACCCGCCGCAGCAGCCACAGCCGCGAGCCGATGCGGTCGTCGGCCACGGTGGGAAAGCTGTCGCCCCACCAGCCGAAGCGCTCCTCGTCATCCAGTGGGTCGTCGTCCGCCGCGCGACGCCAGGTGAACAGGCTGATCAGCACGGCACGGGTCAGTGCGCGGTGCAGGTCTTGGCTGATAAACATCATTGGCCTCCCGCCGGCGCGCCGGTCTGCCCGCTACCCGACTGCACGCCGCCATGCACGTGCTGGATCTGGCTGATGCCACCAGCGACCTGGTCGCCCTGGGAGACGATCTTGCCGGTCTGGGTCAAGGTCGGGGTGTCGATATGCACCGCGCTGCTGGCGCGGATATTGAGGGTGGCGGTCTCGATGTCGATGATCCGCCCACGCTTGAAATGAATCTTGTCGCCTTCGTCGGTGTAAATCGCCACTTCGCCGGGGGCCAGGGCCTTGAGGCGAAAACGGCGGTCGGCGACCACCAGCACGATGGCATGGGAGCGATCGCCGCCGAGAAAGGTGGCGATGCCTTCGGCGCCGGCCAGCGGGTTGCTGGTGAAGCCGTAGGGTTCGAAGTGCTCCATGTCGTCGTTCACTTCGCCGGCGGTCAGGCGCATTTGCAGCGATTGCAGTTTGTTGGCCGAGTTGGCGAGCACGACGGTGCCGCGCGCCAACAGCCGTGTCAGTAGGCTCATGGAAATGTCCTTGGCGGCGAAGCCTGCGCTTTGCGCAGGAGCGACTCCTGCGGATAAGGCGGCATCAGGTTTTGGGGGGCACGGGACTGGCGTCGAAGGTATGGGGCGGCGCCACCTGCAGGGTGGTGATCGAGCCCTGCTCGGAGAGCGAGTAGGTGACCTTGGAAATCAGCAGGTCCTGGTCGAAACCCAGCACCGGGTCGATCACCCGCACCAGGGTGTTGTGGCGCCACAGCTCGCCGTTGCTCTGGCGCCAGCCCTGCACCTTGTAGGTGCTGGTCAGGGCCTTGCCGGTGCGAATGGCGCTTTCCCAGTCGGCCCGTTGCTGGGCCAGCTCCTGGGTCAGCTGGGCTGGTTCGTTGATCACCGTGACCCGCTTGCGCTTGGCCGTGCCGTCGCTGGCCACGCCCGACACTTCGCTGACCGCGGCGCCGCTTTTCTGGTCGTTGCCCTTGTGCTGGCCGATCACCCGGTACTCGGAAAACACCTGGCTGAAGTCCATCGACGCGCTGGCCGAGAGGATGTTCTTGCCCAACTCCAGCACATCCACCGCGCGCCCGCCGCTGCCTGGCCGGGCCAACAGCACCCGGCCTTCGGCGTCGTCGGTGGAGAACACCCGGAACAACGTCAGCAGGCGGTCGATGGACTGGAACACGGTTTCCCCGGGCACGATGCTGTGGCTGCTCAACCGCGTGGTTTCCGCGATCTCGCTGACCACCCCGACGCCGTAGGACGCGGCCAGGGCCTGGACGATTTTCAGCAGGCTCTGCTCGCGCCATTGGCCGGGCTGGTTGATCGCCGCGCAATCCACCAGGTCCTGAGTCAGGGAACTGCCCTCGATGCTCAGGCCGATCTGCCGACCGTCATAGCTGATCGGCGCCTTGAACACATGGCCGCTGAGCAACAGGTCGGCGCCGATGCGCACCTGGCACTTGGCGCCGGGACGGATGCGCTGGTCCAGCGTCTGCCCCGGCCATTGCCAGGTCACGTCGAGCTTGAAGGTGCGAAACTGCCGCTCCAGGTCGGCGCTGATTTCCACGCTTTTCCAGCCGCCGTAATCCTGGCCGTCCACCGTCAACAGAACCCGGTTATCGAAGTTGCCCATGGCTCACTCCCCCGCGACTTTGACGTTGGTCGGCGGCAGGAAACCGGGATGGGCCACGCCGTTGCGCTGCTGTACTTCGGCCGCCCGAGTGGCATCGCCGAACAGCCGATAGGCGAGCACCACCGTCGGCAGGCTCTGCATCGGGTTCTTGACCACCAGCCGCACGCCGGACGAGGCCACCGCGGTGAGGTGGCCGTAGACCAGCTGGCGCAGGCCGTTGAGCACCTCGTAGTGCAGGGCGTCGGCTTTTTCCGCGGCCTGCCAGATCGCCTCGTTGATCGCGTTGCGCAGCGCCAGCACCTCGTCGGCCACCGGCACTTCCGCGCGGGTCACCGGCTGGATCGCCTGCTTGGCCAAGGACGGTGTGCCGCTCAGCTTGACCGCCGGGGTCGCCACCGGCAGCGAGGCCACGGCCTGGGCAATCCGCACCAGCACGGCGTCCTGCACCAGGTCGGCCATGGCTTGCGCCGCGGCGGTGGTGTCCTTGCCGGTGGTGAGTTTCGGCGTGTCGATCTTCTTCACCGCCTCGACCTGCTGCGAGACATTGGCCAGCACGCCGCGGTAACCGTTGCGCGCATAGTCCTTGAGGTCCTTGATGTCCCCCAGCAAGCCCTTGAACTCGGCGCTCACTTCCTTGGGCAGGTCCTTGATCGCCCGCACCAGCAGGTTGAGATCGCGGTAGGTGTCGATCAGCGGCTTGAGCTCCTGCTCGATGGTCTGGTAGACCTCCTTGAGGCTGTTGCGCAGGTCGGCGATGCCGATGCGCGCGGCCTTGACCAGGGTCATGGCCTCCTCGAAGCGGCGCACCGCCGAGCCGATAAGGCTGTCGGCCGACACCAGCAACAGCTGGCGGGTGTTGACCGTGGCGCTGGGGAACTGCAACGGCTGGTCGGGGTAGAACTTCAGGGTGAAGGTCACCAGGCCGCCGTCCTGGCGGCTCTGGGTCATCTCGCATTCGCCGACCTTGACCTGCAGGCGCCCCAGCCACGGGTGCACCAGTTCACCGCTGCCCTGCTCCAGCGCCTGGAGCAGCTTGTCGCGCTGCTCCAGGCAATCGGCACCGACGATGAACGCCGTCAGGTCGTGGGTCCGCGCCTGCCGCCCCAGGCTCTCGTAGAACGGCAGGTCACGCTGCGGGTACTCGTGCAACTGGCCCTTGTGGCCGACCGGGGTTTTCGCCTGGTCGACCCAGAACCCGACGCCACGAAACGACGCCGGCAACAAACGATCACGCCAGCTCATTGGAACCTCCTAGCGAAAGTGAGCGGTAGCCGACACGCGACGACAGCGCCACGCCGGGTTGGTTGATTTGCGGCGCACTGGTACGCAGGCCCGCCGGGGCGTTTTCGAAGCTCACCGTCAGCCCGCCCTGCAATTGCGTGCGGTTGTTGGCCGCGCTCTGCTGCAGCAGCGAGGTGGAGCTTTGCGGCAGGCCGGAGGAAAGCGCCGAAGAACCCGGCGCCGGCTGGCCACCACCGAAGAACGCCGGCGCCAGCGCGCCTTTGCCTTCGGCATTGGTTTGCCGCTGCGCCTCGGTGAGGTTTTCCACCTTGCCGGTGACGCGGGCGACAAAACCGGCGAAACCACCGTCGAACAGTTCCCTGATCGGTGCGATCACCGCCTGCAGCCGTTGCCACAGGCCGCTGAACCATTCGGTGATCGGCTCCCAGTTCTTGATGATCTGCCCCAGGGGCGACCACTCGAACATACCGCGCATGAATTCGATGGCCGGCGCCGCCAGGGCTTTCAACACTTCCCAGAGGGCCGCGAACACATCGCTGATGGGCTGCCAGTTGGCAATGATCTGCCCCACGGGCGACCACTCGAACAGGGTGAAAAAAAAGTCCTTGATGACCTGCGCCGCGCTTTTCAGGGTGGCCCAGATGGCGTCGAAGTAGGTGCTGATCGTGCCCCAGTTATTGATCACCATCCCCAGTGGCGAGGTGTCGAACAACATGACGAAGAAGTCCTTCACCTGTTGCGCCGGACCTTGCAGGCCGGCCCAGAGCGAGGCGAAGTAAGCGCTGATTGCGCCCCAGTTGTTGATCACCAGCCCCAGTGGCGAGCTGTCGAACAGCCCGATGAAGAAGGCCTTGACCCGCTGCGCCGGACCTTGCAGGCCGGCCCAGAGCGAAGCGAAGAAGCCGCTGATCGCGCCCCAGTTGTTGATCACCATCCCCAGCGGTGTCCAGGCGAACAGGCCTTTGAGGAAGTCCATTGCCGGAACGGACAGCGCCTTGAGCAACTCCCACAGCGCAGA
Organism: Pseudomonas sp. LAMO17WK12:I10; assembly: GCF_900215185.1. Lineage (NCBI taxonomy): Bacteria > Pseudomonadati > Pseudomonadota > Gammaproteobacteria > Pseudomonadales > Pseudomonadaceae > Pseudomonas > Pseudomonas sp. LAMO17WK12:I10. The sequence continues at coordinate 27,665 of NZ_OBDX01000040.1, forward strand.
AAACAGGCCACTCAGGGGCGTCCAGTTTTCAATCACCAGCCCCAGCGGCGTCCAGGAAAACACCTGCTTGAAGAAGTCGACCACGGACGCGGCCATCGTCTTGAGCTGTTCCCAGAGGCCGGCAAAAAAGCCGGTGATCGCTCCCCAATTGGCGATCACCATTCCCAGCGGGGTCCAGCCGAAGACGGTCTTCAACCCCACCATCAGTTGCGCGGCGGCGTCCTTGATGCTTGCCCAGAGGGTGACAAAAAACGCCGACAGCGGCTCCCAGTTGGCCACGATCAGGCCCGCCGCTACCGCGATCCCCAGGGCGATCAGGCCGATGGGCGAGGCCAGCAGGCCGCTGCTGAACAGGGTCACGGCGGACGAGGCCAGGGTCATGGCGCCGCGGATCGCGGTGAAGGCCAAGGCGCCGGCGGCGAGGCCCTGGACCAGCTGCGGGTTGCTTTCAATGACCTTGGCCACAAAGCCCAGCAGCGGTTGCACGGCGGTCACTACCGAGTTGACCGCCGGCAGCAGCGCTCTGCCGAACTTTTGCGAGATGTCGTCGACGCTGTCGCTGAACGCCTTCAGGTTAGTGCCCGTCTCGCCCAGCACATCCTTGGGCGGTTCGATGCCCTGCGCCACCAGCTTGGCCCGCGCCGCCTGGTTCTCGAATTCGATGGCGGAATTGACCCCCGCCACGAAAGGCGCGGCCAGGCCACCGCCCTTGATCAGGCCGGAAAAATCCAGCCCGCCCAGGCCGCTGTCTTCGATGCTTTTCTTGAAGCGGCTGACTTTCGAACGCACCTCGCCCAGCTCGGCGTCCAGTTTCTGCATGCCTTGCATGACCACCAGCATGTTCACCGTGGTCTGCACGTTGGTCACGCTCAGGCGCTGTTTGATGCTCGTCTGATTCAAGCTTTGATTGATGTTCACCATCACTGCACCTGCTGCATCGCATTGATCCGTTGCGCGTGCTCCAGGGACTCCCGGAGCACATCCAGTGGCCTGGCCATCATCTGTTCGGGGTCAACCTTCCAGAACCAGGCCAGGTCATAGGCAACCGCGATCAGGTCGCTGATGGCTCCGATGCCGCACTCATGAAAAAACTCGCGACCGCCCAGCTCAGGGCGTTGAGATCAGCCAGGTCGAGCTGGTTGACCGAGGACGGAGGGATTCCGGCACAGACCGCGATGTACTTGGCCGCGACGTCCATGTCGAGGCTGACTTCTTCGCTCTTGTCGATCTTGTACGGCAGCGCCTTGATCGCCCGCACCTCCTGCACCGTCGGGCGGCGCAGGGTCAGTTCAGTCAGCGGTTCGCCGTGGGCTTCGATGGCCACACGCAGCTTTACGCTATCGCTCATTGCCAGGTCCCCTTGATGCCTTCGAACTTCAGTTCGATGCTCGCGTCGTCACCCTTGGAAACCGGCTCTTCCACCAGGTAGGCGCCGGCCAGGACGTAGACCTTGCCGTTGCTGAACTCACAGGTGACGGTCATGTCGGAACCGGCCACCAGCTGCTTGAGCGGGAAGTCCGGGGTGTGCAGCGCCGTGACCTTGAAGGACGGGGCAATATCGGTTTCCTTGTAGAAACCCGGCACGATGGTTTCCCGTTTCACGGACATCAGCGGCGCTTCGCAGCCGCCGTTAATGGTCAGTTGAGCGCCGTCCACTTTGACGTAGCAGGTGCCCGCAATCAGTTGACCCATGGTGTTTCTCCCAAAAAATGAGCCCGCACCAGGCGGGCTGGAAAAGCGCAGTGAAAGAGGCTCGGCTTAAGCCGCCGCGTCGTACTGCAGACGGAATTGGTTGAGCAGCGCGAACACACGCAGGCCGTTGATGTAGTCCGGCGGGAACAGCACGTTGACCCGGCTCGGGTCCTGGCTGTCGCGCTCGACGATCAGGTGCTCGGCGAACAGCTCGGCGTTCTCCACGTGGCCTTCCAGTTCGAGCTTGGCGTACTGGGCGATCAGCTCGCCGCGAATGGTGCTCGGGGTCACGATCGGCTGGCCGGCACCGAAGCGGGTACCGTCGGCGGCCAGTTTGTGGCGCCCGTACTTGCTGGTGATCACGCTTTGCAGGCGGCGCACGATAAAGGCCGACTGGTGCATGGTTTCGCTGTCCAGGTAGGAGTTGTCGGCCTGGCCGTAGGCGTTCTTCTGGTAGGTGGTGATCGAACGCTGGATGCGCACATAGCCGCCTTCGTAGTAGGCGGTGGCGATGCCGTAGCTGAGCAGCGATTGACGCTCGGTCAGGGTGAAACGCTCGCTGGCCGGCGCCGGATCGACACCCGGCAGGCTGCCGCTCTGGGTCGGACGGCTGGCATCGGCGGAGATGAACACCGAGGTGCGCGCGGCCAGTGCCGCGGCCTGCACCCAGAACGGCTGCGGTACGCCCGGCTCCAGGGCCTGGATGGTGATGTGCTGGTCGTTGCGGGCTTGCCCTGCCGCCACCAGGGTGCCGACGGTGCCGCGCTTGGCGCTGTAGACGTGACCGAACAGTTGCTTGGCCCAGGACCAGCGACCGGTGCTGTCGTCCATGACGGCTTGCCAGGCGTTGAGGGTCGCGGTGTCGGTCCACGGCATGCAGATGAACTCGAAAGGTTCATCGCCCAGGGCCGCCAGTGCGGCAACCTGATCCGGCACGCCGGCGCCGCCGGCCATTTTGCCGACTGTCACGCTCAAGCCGGCCGGGGTTTCTTCGCCATTGCTCTTGCCCAGGCGGTTGAGCTGCAGGCTGATGTCGTTCGCGCTGTCGCCGGTCCATTTGGCGGTCAGGGTCAGGGTGCCTTCGACCGCGGCGGCGCTCACCGGCAGGTCGGCGGCGGCATTGATTTTCAGCGCCAGCGCGCTGGCGGCCTGAGCCGCGGTGGCGGCATTGACGATGGCGGCCTGAACCCGCACACCACCGACATACAGGTTGAGCACGCCGCTGGCGCTGGCGGTGCCGGTGAACTTCAGCTCGGCCTTGGCCACGCTGCCTTCGACGTTGTGCAGCGGCAGGCACCAGATTTCACCAATCGGATCGGTCTTGCGCCAGGTCTCGTACATGGAGGCGAGCATCGAGCCCTGACCGCCGATGCTCTTGGCCAGCGCGACGCTGGACACCAGCACCAGCTTGCCGGTTTCGGCCGGTGCGATGCTGTCGTTGACCTGGGCCACGATCAGTCGGCGCATCGCCGAAGAAGCGCTATTGGCCGCCGAATTGTCCATCTCGGCGTAGAACAGCGGCACACGAATGTCCGCCGGAATATTGCTGAATCCGATCGCCATTATTTGGCTCCTTGTGGTTTGGCCGCCTTCGCGGCCTTGAGGGTGATATCGCCATCGGCCAGACGCCGGCGCCACCAGGCGTTGTCGTCGACTTCACGGCCTTCCAGCGGCAGCAGGTCGCCGGCTTCGGGGTCCGGCACGGCGCGGCCCGCGGCCGGCAGCACAGTGATGCGTTTGCTCATTGCGTTACGTCTCCAGAGAAAGTCAGTTCCAGGCGCCCGTCGGGCCCCGGGTGTTGCAGGTTGGGGTCCGCCGGATCGATGGCATCGACCCGCACCGTGACCCCGGTAAAGGACGGCAGGCCGTCCAGTTCACGCTCGCGCCAGGTTTCCGCCGGCTGGCTGGCCAGGTTGCGTCCCAGCTGGAACTCGGCGAAAAAGCGCAGCTGATAGAACAACCGCGTGGCGCTGAGCGAAACCAGCTCGCCGCCGTCGTATTCGATCGGGTTGTAGTCCGCGCCCGGCTTGAACCCCACCAGCGCCCGCCACAACTCGGCACGCAGGCTTTCGAGTTGCTCCAGGGCCTGCCGGCCGTCGCTGGCGTCCAGCAACAGGGTGATCACTAGGCGGTCGCGGATGGCCTGGCGGGTAACGTTCTGCCCGGTGCTCGGGCTGGCCAGATCGGCGATCGGCATCACATGGGCACTGGGGGTGGGCAACGCGGTATTGCTTTGCAGCAGCGCGAGATCGACGCCGACGGCCACCTGATTGGCCAGGCCGGGGCAGTGATCGCGCAGTTGCGTGAGGATCGGAGTGATCTTCATGAAGAAGCTCCAGAATCGAATGAGATAAGAAAGCCTGGGAGCTACCCGGCAGCCCTTGGCGGATGCGCAAAGGGCGAACGCTCCCCTCCCCCACATAGGCTTGAGCTTTATCAGGGGCTGACAGAGGAGAAGGTTGCGGACGGCCAGAGAGATCAGGCCGCCGTTGAGCCGGGCAAACTCAGTCCGGCTGGGGCTCCAGGCATTTGGCCGAGAGGGTGCAGCGATAACCCTGGGTACGGGAGCCGCTGGAGGTCACCTTCTTGATCGACCAGCGTCCCCGCATGAAGCCGGGCCAGGTGTCGTCGAGCAGGACCAGCCCCTCGGCCGACAACGCCGGGTTCCCAGGACATTCGATCTGGATATTGCGCGCTTCACGCTCCTGCCTGCGCATCTCGCTGATGGCCGCAGCCAGGGCTTCCTGCTCGCTGGCCCGACGCTGGCCCAACTTGTTGAAGGGTGCGCTACCGACCTGTACTACCCGCTCCTTGGCGGCGGCGCTGTCCCACCAGGTGCTTTGGCAACCCTGGAATTTCGAGCGGCTTTCCTCATCGACCTTGGCCGAGATGAAGGCCGAATCCCCCGGGCGGTTATCCCGGGTCACTGACAAGCGCACATCCGGCAGCGTTTGTCCCGACAGGGACTTGACCTGACCGCTGCGAGCCAGCACATACAGGCCGTTCACCGGTTTGGTCACCGCCCCGTACTCCCTGGCCAGGCGCGTCAGAAAGCTCATGTCGGTTTCGTTGGACTGATCGACATGAGCGATTTGTACCCCATCGAGCTCCGGCGCCACCCGCGGCGAAAACCCGTGGCGGGTGACCAGTTGACGAAACAGCGCGCCGAGGGTGATCGGCCCGTAGCTGGCGGATCGGCGACGCCTGAAACCCGTCTCGTCGCTCTCCTTGAACGGCGCGGCCGTGGCCACCAGCACCAGGCGCATGGGGTACAGGAAGGGTGTGCGCCGGGCAATGATGAACTGCCCCTTGTCCACCATGCCCGACTCCAGGTAACCGACCCGCAAGCCGATGCGGCCGCCCAGGCTGGGCAACCCGTCGAGCCCTTCGGTATCGAGGGTCAGGGTCAGTTGATCGGATTCGATCCCGGCCGCGTCGATGTGCTGCCATTGCACCAAACGCTCATTGAGCAGCGCCGCGTTGGCGCCGTAGATCTCTACAGACGGCGTAAATCCAAGTGCCATGTCGCCTCCTTAATCCCAGGCCGATACTGGCGTAGCGAGTATCGGCCGGGTTTCCAGCTCGGGTAGTTTCACCCAGAGCCCCGCAGGCAGCACCGGCCCATGCTCGGCCAGCCCTGGGTTGAGACGCCAGAGTGCTTCCTCGGCGGCATCATCGCTGCGTCCGAACTCACGGTAGAGCAACAGGTTCACCGAATCGCCGGCAATGCTTCTGACCTTACGCATTGATGAACTCCGTCAGTTCTATGACCCAGTCGTTGACCATCGCCGTGCCATCATCGATCACGTAGCTTTGGCTCTCGGACACACTGTCGATTCGCCACAGGCCCCAGTTGCGGCCGATGCCATCGACCAGCGGCAGCGGCACCCGTAACGCCTGCAAGGCACGCAATTCATCGAGCCGCGTCATGGCGATCGCACGCATGGACTTGCCACTGATTGTCAGCCCTTGCAGGCCCTGACCGGTCTGGCTGGATTTAGGCTTGCTGGTGAGAATCTCCAGGCTCACCCAACCACCACCCGACTTGCGCACCAGGGAGCTGTAAGCGAACCCTCGCGACTGGCCGAAAATAAAACTGCCCAGCACCATTTGCTGTCGCATCAAACACCTCCATCGCTCAGGGCGGCACCGCGTCTTACCGCGAGTGGGTCGGTCATCATCAAGGGTATGAACTGCGCCCTGAGCTGTTGCAGCACGAGGTCGGCAATATGCTGGGAGCTGGCTTGATCGGGCCCGCTGATCTGAATGACCGGAGCGAAGGTGATCGGCGGGTTGACTGCCTGACCGGCACCCGCCGGGTTCGCCGGCTGGCCGCCCACCAGGTCGTTCTTGACCTGCTCCGGCGAGCTGAGGCGATCGACCAGGGCACCGAGCTTGTCGCCCAGGCTGGCGCCGTAGTCACCGCCATAATAGCCGCCGAACAGTCCACCGACGGCCGCACCGAGAGCCGTTCCGATGATGGGCACGACACTGCCGATCGCCCCGCCGAGGGCAGCCCCTGCGGAAGCCCCCGCCCAGCCGCCACCGGCGGTTCCCAGGCCAGAAGCGAGCATCTGGGTATCGCCGGTCACCAGGCCTTCGGCGACATCCACCGCGGCGCCGAGGTACTTCGCCGGCCCTGGAGCCCTGCGGCTCAAGGAACGAACCGAGGCCTGCGACCCGGATAGACCGAAAGCAAAGGACGAACCTGCATGTGGAACAGCGGCCGTGGCTTTCAGTGCTTTCTGGCGCGTCGGCCTTGAGCGGCCCCTCTTTGTGGTTCCGTCTTTCGAGCGTTTTTCCTGTGGGTCGTCGATGCCTGGACCGCTCGGGGTACTCGGAGCACTTGGACCGCCCGAAGAACCTGGAGCGCCGGGCTGGCGAGCGCCTGCACCATCAAGGATGCGTTTGGCGCCGCGGTTGAACACCTCGTCCACCACCGCCTTGGCCTGCTTGCCGATCAATGGCGCCAGCGCCGCGCCGAGCAGCACGATGGCGGCTGTGACCTTGGGAAAGGTTTCGGCCAGTTCGCTGAGGCCATCCACCAACTCGCCAAGAGGAGTAAGCGTACTGTCGACTACCGGTGCCAACGCGTTGCCCGCGGCAGTGGAAAGCCGTTCGGTGCGTGCCTCGAAGGTGTCCCAGGTGGTTTTCTGGGTCTTTGACTGCGCCAGCGCCGACTCCCGTGCCGAGCCGTGGTAATTCGACTCCGAGGGGACATCTGGATCCGAGCCGGCTACCCGGGAAAAGGTTTGCTTAACGTCATCGAGATTCTGCGCCAGACGCAGCACCGCCTGATCGCCCTCGGCAAACAATGCCGTGGCCAGCGTCGACCGCTTCTCGGCGGGCTGCCTGTTCAGAGCCTGCAGCACAGATGCCACAGTTCCCCCGGCATCCTCGCGCAAGCCCCCGGCCACTTTCGCCGGGTCCAGTCCCAGCGCCTTCCAGGCCGCTTGCTGAGTCGTCGTTGCCTGATCGCCCTTACCCAGGGTCGTGGCGATATTCTTGAGCGCCCCTCCGGCATCGGCCTTAGGCGTATCGCTGTTGAGCAATGCCGCCGTGAGCGCCGCGGCCTGCACCGGCGCCAGGCCAACCGAGGTCGCCGCACCACCATGACGCTGGAGGATGGCTCCGATATCAGCCGCCTCGGCGTCACCGGGGGCTTTACCCAGGTGATTGGTCGCATCCGCCAGATCCATGGCCTGGCCGGCGTTGAGCTTCATCGATGTGCGCCAGCCGGCCATCATCTCCCCGGCATCCGTGCCCGACATCTTGAATGCCGTCGCGGTGATTGCGGCAGCATCGGCAAAGGCCAGCAACGCCTTTTGCCTGGCTTCGCCCGAGCCTTGATCGCTACCGATCCCCGCCTTGGCCGCCGTGTATTCGATCCTTACCAGATCGACCGCCTTGGTTCCCCCGGCGGCAATCTGTGGAAGCGCAGCCATTCGCTGGTTTTCCACGGCCATTGTTTCGCGATCGCGCCCCTGGAAATCGACCAGGCGCCCCAGGTCGGCCATCGCCGAGTCCATGCTGATCGCAGGCTTGAGCAGGTCCGGCGGCTCGATGCCGCCGGCCTTGCCCGTACTTTTTTGCTGGCCTGCCTCGCCCTTGGCGCCGCCAGCCTGGGTAGCCGTAACCGCCTGCCGCAGACGTTGCGACGACAGGGTCAGGTTCAGGGCGTCGAGGCTGGTCACCAGCAACCCGATATCGGCGCTGAAGGTATCCAGTGCCCGGTCAAGGTCGGGTAGCCGGTCCTTGGGCTGGGCTGCCAATCCACCCGACGGCGCGATGCTCGCGACGGGCGTGTTCAGGTCGACCGACCTGATGTCACCGAACGTCAACCAGCCTTCCTTGACGGCGGTGTACTTGAGCGAAAACTTATCGTCCGCCATCCCGCTCTACTCCTGTTTCACGCCAAGGCGAGTGATCGCGATGTCGTAGCGGCGCAATGCCTTGCCGGCGTCCCACTCCAGGATTTCCGCCTCACTTACCGAGTAAATGAGCGGCACCACATCGAGTATCACTTCGATGTCGCGCTCCGAAAGAAGGCCGCCGGTTTGTTTAAAAAATCGTCGATGCGTACCTGCAGCTGGGTCCAGTCGGGCACCGTCAGCTGGGCAAGATCGGGAATCATCAGGCCGGTGCAGTGGGCGGTGATGAACTCGGCGCGTTCCTTGGCCGTCTTGAGTTTTTTCATCGCTTTGGTCGCCCGCAGCGCCGGCATTTCCAGGGTCAGCGAGGTCACGTCCTGGCCTGCCACGGCCAACGGCAACAGCAGTTGCACCTGGTCCGGGTTGTCCTCGTTGATCTCGCCCTCGGCCTGTTTGAGGAAGTGGGCGGTCGGACGGGTCGACATCTCGTGAACGTACTGCGCAATGCTCACGTAATCCGGTCGCTTGAGCTGATCCAACTCTTTCACCGACAGGCCGGTGGCCAGTTTCGCCAGCTCGAAGAACTGATCGTCCTCATCGTCGCCGGCGCGGGCCAGCGCTTCTTTCTGCGCGGCGTAGAACAATGGCTTGAGCTGAATCTGCGCGATCTGCGACTCGTCGTCGGCGGTGATTGGGCACAGCAGGACATGGATCGGAGGCGTCCAGGACATGAATGAATTCCTATGTAAAAGGTAGGAGCGAGCGGGCTCGCGACAGGAGATGAACAGCGCTTGCGATGCGGGCTGTCAGGCCGTCATCGCGAGCCGGCTCGCGCCTACAGAGGGGAAGTGTCGCGGGTTACGGCATCAACACAGCGCGGCGCGCATCACCGAGGATGTCGACGCCGTTGAGCATGAACTTCTGGGTGCGCACGTCGATGTCGATCACCGGCACGCCGTTTTCCAGACGGTTGTAGGTACGGCAACTGAGTTCCAGATTGGTCTTGGGCTTTTCACCCATTTTCAGCATCGTCTCTTCCAGGGATTTCAACTTGCCACCGACCGTGTGGTAGGTGAAGTAGGTGTTGCCGTCCTGGTCCTGGCCGGCTTCACGCACATTCAACAGAATGTCGTCGCCCACGCTCACGCCGAGGGCGAGCATGATTTCCGGACCTACGCCCTGGAGGGTCAGCTTGGCATTGAGCACCTTGCCGCCCTTGGCCATTTCTTCGGCGATGAAGCGCCCGCCGCGCATCTCTTCCATGTCGAATTCGATCTTCGGCGGGGTGAACTCTTCCACGGTCGCCGACAACGGCAGGCCTTGCAGGGTGGCCGCGATGGCCTGTCTTACGCGGTTGGTAAACATTAGAGAACATCCTCCAGGAACTGCTCGATGATTTCATCGCGGGCGTTGAGCTGATACACCATGTGCTCGTTCGGCGCGTAGCGGCCGTAGTCGATGACCACGTACCAGGTACCGTTCTTGTACTTCTCGACGCTGTTCAGCTCGGGGTGCAGGTACACGCTGCCGCCCGGGATGGTTTCGTCGGCGACCAGGGTCTGCAGCCAGTCGTTGATGCGCTTGACCTCCTGGTCCATGAAGGACTTGGTCAGGTTCTTGGCCATGGCTTTCTGCCCGGCCTTGACCAGCTTGCGGCTGATGGCGTCTTCCAGGCCGACATAGCTGATGAACTTGCCGGTGATGGAGCGGTTACCCAGCAGCGAGAAGCCGCCGAGCACGGTGCGGGCGTAGTAGCTGACGCCGTAGCGGTTGAGCAGGTCGCCCTCGGTCGAGGTGTCGAGGATGTTGTATTCCACGGTCCGCGAGACGTCTTCGGCGAAGGTCACCTGGTTGCCCGGGCTCTCCCACTGCTTGACCTTGGCCAGCGCGGCGATGGCCAGGCTCGACGGCGCCAGGAACACGTTCTTCTTCGCCGCCTTGGAGTACACGGCCGGCATGTTGTGCACCACCAGGCAACGGTCGAAACCCAGGTCCGCGCCGCCCAGTTCCTTGCTGTAAGTCACCTGGTCGGCGACCGCGGCGTCCTTGCCGTCGAGCACCACACGGGCCTTGATGCGCTTGCCGAAGGCAGCGAACTCACCGGCCACCGCCTTGGTCCCGGTAAAGCCCGGCGCGCCGATGATGGTCAGGTCTTCCGGGACACTGCCCAGGGCAGCCAGGCCGAGCTTGCGGCCGGTGGTGGCATCGACGCCGCCGATCACGTTGTTGACGGTGTCGGCCGGGGTCGCGCCCTCTTCGACGATCACCACATAGACCGGGACCTTGACCACTTTGAGGATCTGGTACACCGCCTGGAACAGGGTGCCCGACTCGGCACCGGTCGGATCCAGCAGGGCCTGGGTGGTGAAGCTGTTGATGCGGAACGGCGCATTGCGCGGAATCAGCGGGTCAGCCTTCGGCGCGGTGCCGACCAGACCGATGACGTTGTCACCCAGGCCACCCATGGCCTCGGGGGATTCGGTGGCATTGACGGTAATGCCGTTGTGCTCGAAGTTCAGGACCTCAGCCATGGTTATTCAGCCTTCTTGGCAGCGGCTTTTTTGGCCGCGGTGGATGGGGTGGCCGCTTCGGCCGGTTGGCGCGCCGCGAGGACGCTGGTCAGTTCCAGGCGACCGGCGGCACGCAAGGCACTGGCCTCGACGTCGAGCAGATCGAGCTGTTGGTCGACCTTCGACCAGTGGCCGCCACCGGTGGGGAACGGCACGAGGACGGTGTAGGTTTGGCGGTTAGCCATTTCAGTCTCTCCAGATACGAAAAAGCCCCAGGTGAGTGGGGCTGTTGGGTGTTGCTTTGCGGACAAGAAAACGCCCCGTCGGTGCGGGGCGTTTATTGGAGTTGTTCAGCCAGCCAATCGGGCGCAGAGGGGCGGTGATCGATCAACGGAAAGTCACCCGACTCGGGCCAATCGCGAAGAGCACGACGGAATGACTGCAATTGTATGTATTGCTCCATTGAGAGGGTCGTTTGCCCCCCCTCCTCTTGCTCGTCACGGTGACGAATAACCGCCGCGTCCGTTAGCAAAAGCCTCTGAGAACGCCAGAAGCGTTCAAGTGCTGCCGAGCGCTCGATAAGATCGACCTCAGGTGCTGGCAAAACCACAACACGGCCATCCTTGACAGAAAGTAAATCGCCTGGCTGACGAGCCATGGCCGCGGTGAAATCTTCTTCAAAAACATCAATAACATCGTCTGGAATATCATCTTTCCGATAACCAAAGTCGTCAGGATAAAACTGTCCCTTAGTTGGGCTAAATTTCATATCAATAACTCCTAACGGCCAATAGCTTGCCAACGAATAGAAGTATCAGTAGTCCAGCTACCAGCAGCATAAAAACCATTATTAGTTTCACCGGTGGTCACTATTACAACTGACGGACAGCCTGCACTATTGTGAGTGGCCACAACACCGAATAACTCATTTGGAAAAGGGATAGGGAAGGCGTTATAGGTACTTTTCACAATTGAGTTGCCGAACGCGCAATGATTTGCGTGACCGCCCGCGCCACCATCCCCCCACATACGAATTAAGCCATTCGGCATACGTTCATAGCCATTCCGCGCAACTAAGGCTTTACCAACCCCACCAATCACTCGATATGAAAAACCCGGTTCGCCAACCGAAGCACTGGACATGACAATGAACTCGCAGGCGCTGCCGTTCCTCAGGACATATGAAGATGACACCATCTGCGCTGCAGGCCCTGCAAACCTCGAGTTTGGCGCCGTTAGCGAAACGTCCCCTCCGACAGCCTCAAGGTAGAAGCTCGTTCCTAAGGGAAGCGTGTTTGCGTCGGGGAGCGCGTACGCCTGTGCAGCCCCGCGGTTAAATCCAATGTATTTTCCGGCATCAGACACCGGGACCGTTCCGCTTGCCGCCTGATAGTCGATGTAGCCACTGCGACTGCCCTGAGCCAACCGAACGAATTCGGTTGTGGCAAGCAACTTGGAGTTATTAAAGCGCGGAGGAGTCGGGCCGGTAGGGCTCCCCACAAATGCCGGCGAAAGCAGACGTGCGAAACCCGCTGTCACATCCTGAAAAGCGAGCGCGGTAGTGCCCAGTACAATCTGACCATCAGTAATCAGTTGCCAGATCGTATCAGCCTGCGTCGCCCCCTCTTCTACCGAAATCGTCAGGTTCGGGGTTACCTTGGCGTTGTTATCCGCATCTTTTGCACGAGTCCATAGTTCATTGGCAACGACATAGATGCCGTTGTCCTTAGCCAGGGTCTGATTCTTGACAAGCACCCGATCACCAGCCAGCACCGCGACACCATCAATCATCTGCGCAGCGCTTAAGACGATATTCCCTGTGGTCGACGCCCTCACTGACTGCTTCGCGTCGAGCTTGGCCAATTCATCGGCGACATAACCCGCCACCCAAGCCCGCGTCGCCTTGACCACCGTATCGTCGATCAGCAGCGTCACCAGCGACGCATTACTGGTCTCGAAAATCGAGCGGATATAGAACTCTTTCCCCGACCCGGAAGTCGCCAGCACCGGCTTGAACGACTCCGGATACTTGATGATGGCGTAAAGGATTCCGGTATCGGTCCACAGGCCGGCCTCGCGCACATACCAGCCGCCGACATCGGGCGGGATAGTCACTTCGGCCAGCAGCCAGCTGGGGTTTTTCTCGTCCTGGAACAGGGCGTTCAACGGGCCGCGCCAGACTTCGCGCTTGAGGGCAGTGTCGGTCGCCGCCGGGTTGTAAACCGCGCCACCGCCGTCACCGACGGAAATCTGCGATAGCTTGATCGGTACGCCTGCTGCCTTGCAGGCAGTTTCGTAGGCGATCCCCGCATTGGTGAGCAGGGTGTAATAGTCGGCCATTTAGGACCCCTGAGGATAAATAGTGGATGTTTCGACGCTGTACAGCCCGTCGGCCATGAAGGCCTGGCCCGAGGCTTCGAGCCCCTCGACGACGATCGGATAGATAGTGGTCAACTCGCCGCAGACGGTCGCCGCCGCGATGGAGTGGGAACCGAATGCGCTCAGGCCCACGGATATCGCCAAGATGTCGCGTTCACTTTTGGCATCCGCCAGGCGCCGATCGAGGCGCGCGTCGATCTCTTCGCTATAAGGCCGCTCGGTGAAGGCCCTGACCGAAAAGCTGTAAGGCGCCCCCGCTGGGGTCTGCTCATACCAAGCGCGAATCTCGGGTATCAATTGCAAAGCCTTGGCGGCATTTTCCAGCGCCTTGCGTGTACCGGCCTGGCGCGCGGTGGGCCAGGCCAGTTCGACCGTCAAGCGTTTTTCGGCCTCGGGCGCTTCAGAGCGCCACTCACCGACACCCCGATCAGCCGCAAGATAAGGCAAGAATTCCACCGGCGTTTCGGCGGGGCTCATCAGCTCCGGAAACGGCGGCGCGACACGTTCGAGCAAGCGGGCAAAACCGAGGTCGAGCGCTCGTTCCAAAGGCGAGCTGTTGACCGGCAGGAGACTCGGGTGAGCGGCTTCGTCCTTCATAGCGCGAGCACCTCAACCTCGACATCCGTGCAGTACGGCGCCTGGAAGGCCGTCGTGACGATCGGCGCCAAGGGTTCGAGAATTTCCAGCTGCACCGCCCCCGCGGCATGCAGCGTGTAATCAATCCAGCTCGGATCCACCCGCCCTTCCAGGCGATGACAGCTGTCGGCGTACGCCTGCAATTGCTGCTGCGTGGCGAGCTGGGTCAGTCCGGAATCGGGCCCCGGGTTGATCTTGGCCACCACGCGGATCTTGTAGGGTTTGATCTGTGCCGCCTGCACCGTCACCCGATCCGTTTCCGGCTTCACGTCCGGTCGGGCAAAGTGTTTGCGCACGCCTTCGAGCAGGTCCTCGGACGGCGTGCCGTCGCCTTCCCGCGAGAGCACCGTGACCTGGACTTCGCCCGGCGCGGTACGGCGCCCGTTGCCATCCTTGACCTGAGCGGCGAAACCGTCCGGGTCGAAGGTGTAGGTGACGGTCACCACGCCCGCCTCGGTGGAGTCCACCTTCACCGTCGGCCGCTCGCCGAGGGTGAAGACTTCGCGGCGGTACTGCATGCGCGAACCGGCGGCCGGCGCGTGGGGCGCCAGGTAGTAGCGCAGGCGGGCATCTTGGTCGCTTTCATAGACCGCGGGGACCGGCGGAAAGGCTGCCGCATCGCCCGGGTCGAGCAACTGCCGCTCCAGGCCCATGTCCGCCAGGCGTGCATCGAGATTGCTGCCGGTGGCCCACCAGGCCAGCATCTGCTTGATGCGGGCGTTGTACTTGCGCTCATGGGTTTGCAGGCGCAGGCAGAAGGCTTCCAGCGCCAGGGTCAGCAGCTCGCTTTCGTTGGCCAGGCTGGCCTGGAGTTTCTGCGCATTGGCGGGGGAACGCTGGGCCACGTAATCGACGACGAAGGTCTTGAACTCAGCGAGCAGTGGCTCGAATTCTTCAACGGTGACAATGGCCGGCTCGGCCAACTGGTGTTCACCGGGTATCAGCATGCTCATGTCACGACCTCGAACGTCTGTTGGCGGTTTTTCCAGGTGCCGGCGAAGCGCAACAGCAACCCGGCGCCGCGCCGGCTGGCGACTATGACCTGCGGCTCGAAATCGCCGATGCCGTTCTGCTCGTTGTAGAACGCCTGCGCCGCATGGCTCTGGGCGAGGATCAGCAAGTCATCGCCGAGGTTCTGGCCCAGCAGGTCGGGAATCAGCGAGCCGTACAAGGGGCGCTTCTGCCGCGTGCCCAGCGGCGTGGTCAGGGCGCGGGTCGCGCGCTGCACGAACTGCAGCCAGTCATCGACCGCGGCGCCGGTGTTTCTATCGACTCCAATCATGGGAAGCCTCTTAATCAAGGGCTGATAACGCGGCCCTGGTGTTCCACCAAGGGGCCGCTGAAGTGGATGCCGGCGCTGTCGAGCAAGATGCCGACCGCGCCCAGCCGCAGCTCGATCGCCTCGGGCCTCATCGCCAGCCGGGCGGGACCGATGCTCAACTCGACCGCCTCGCGAGAGGCGGTGAGCGCGGTCGGGCCATTGCTCCAGTTCAAGACATGGCCGGCATCGTCATAACTGCTTTGGGTGCCATCGGCGTATTGACGGCGGGTCAGCGCGGCCAGGGTCGACACCGGTGGAAAGCGGTCGCAGTTGAGGCCGAACAGCGCCACCGACTGCGCGCCGCCGTCGCCGCCACCGTAGTTGAACAGCAGGCACTGCTCGCCCACGGAGGGAATGCGCGACTCGCTTTGCGCGCCGGCGCTGGGGTTGAAGAAGCGGATCGCCGGGGTCAGCAGCTCTCCGTGGCTGACCCGGCAGGTGTTGCTGGCCGCATCGACCGCCTGGCACACACCGATCCGGCAATGGTTTTCCGCCCGCCGGTGCAAGTCATCGAGTTCGGTTTCCATTTCGGCCAGGCGCTCGATGATCGGGCCCAGCTGCATGCGCAGCAGCTCGTCAAACATGGCTCAGCCCTCCAGTGCTTGGTATTGGTCGGGGTCGTCGATGTTCGAGACTTCCCAGGTGCGGGCGAACTTCGGTATGCCGGTCGGGTCGTCCAGCAAGGGCTGCCCGAGGTACAGCGTCTGGGTGAACGACAGCGTCCAGGCCGCGTGCTGCTGCTCGCCGCGAATCAGGGTCGAGGGCAGGCCCTCGAGGTTCGTCGGCAGGTCGCACTGCGCTGCCGGCAGGCCCCAGCGGTTATCCGTGGCCAGGTCCTTCAGCACGCTGGCCAGATCGCAGGCCTCGAACCCGGACCGCTCGGCCCCCACAGCCGCCACGGCTTGCAGCGAGACTGTCAGGACATGGGCGATACGCCCTTCCTGACTGCGCATGCCCGGGGCATCGCGCTCGATCGCCATCAGCACCCAGGCCTGGTCGAGCAGACCATCGAAGTCCTGGTGACTGCCAACCTTGAGGCCAAGGCCCGCCCCTCGCAGGGTCTCGGCAATGGCGAAAAACAGCTGCGACGGTTTGTCGATGACTGCGGGCATAGAGAGGCCTCCTGTTCAGATATCAGGGGTTGAAGTTGCGCAGGAGCGCTGTGGATGTCGCGCGAGATAGAGGAACAGCGAATGCCGGTTTGGGCAGGATTCTTGATCGCCAGGTCGGCGAGCGACGTCAGGAACGGAATGGGTGATGCAACGGATGGCTCACGAGACTTCGCTGAGGTCCGGCATCACCTTCGATGGAGCCCCCTGCCCTGCGAGCGGTTCGCCTTGATCGAGTCAGGCGTACTTCTCGTTCAGCGCATACAGTATCGCGCAGGTTTCCACGTCCAGTTTCCCGGTGTAGTTCTTCGGCCTGAAGTGCATCTGGAATGCCCGCACCAGCGACTGGAAGAAGTCGTCCGTTGCCTGGGCCGGCACGCCATAGCCGTAGGTGGCGAAAGCCTTGAGCACTTCGGCACGCTCGGGCAGTCCCGCGGCGCGGAATTGCTGGACGTATTTCCTCTTGGTCGGCTCGTCGTACCAGGCGCCAATGCCGGCTTTGTAGAGTTCTTTCCAGGGCAGCTTGGGGCCCGGATCGGATTTGCGGCCCACCGCGATATCGGAGTGGCCCACCACGTTTTTCGGCGACAGGTCCGGATAACGCTGGAGAATATTCAGGGCCAGCTGCTTGAGCGCCTCGACCTGGGAGCGTTCGTAGTCCGGGAACGTGAAGACGCCATTGACATCGGTGGCCTCATTGACGATCTCAATGCCGATGGAGGTGTCGTTCAAGCCGCTGCGACCGGCCCAGTCACTGACACCGGCATGCCAGGCGCGATCTTCTTCGGCCACCAGGTTGAAAATTCGTTGTTCCTGGAAGCCCGCGGCCTGATACGTCGGGTCCTGCAGCGCCGGGATCAGGTAATGGGCACTCGCCGCGCCGGTGGTCAGCGCCTTGACCGATGCCTCGAAGTTCAGCGCCGTGTAATGCAGCACCAGGAAACGCACCCGCTTGTTGTAGGGCGCGAGGGTGCGGTAGCTGTTGTAGTCGATTGGGATCATGGTTTTGCCTCTCTTTGAAACGGATGGGTGTACGACGCTGGGCCGTATCTGGCACCTCCCGGCCGGGAGGGTTGATTGAGTGCCGTTCAATACGAGTACGCGTCCTGCATCAGGCGGGTAGATATCCACGTGGATAAGGCGGCAGGGTCGACTTAATGAATGAACGAATGCTTGCGGCGGTTGTTCAGGCGTCCGAGCGGGGATCCTTGGGCGGCACCTCACACACACCGAGCCGCTTGGCCGCCCAGCGCTCGTAGAGCCCGATGGCCACATCGGCGCCCGCCATGGCGGTCAGGCAACCGAAGGCGCCGGCGGTCCAGATCGATACGCCGGCGGCGTACAGCAGCATGATGGTCGAGACCCCGCAAATCACGCAGGCCCCGGAGCGCAGGGCCAGGCGCCGCAGCAGCAACCAGCCGCGGGCGCCCTCCTTGTCGGCGCGCCACATTTCGCCGGACACCCCACCCACCAGGGCAAGGACGATGACAAGCCAGATGGGCATGTCCAGCAACGCTTGTTGCTCGTTTGTCATGTCACTCCTCCTGAGTGGAAAAGGCCAATGCGCTGGCCCGGTAATCAATTGGCTTGTGTATCAACGGTGCATATCCCGGCATGGCCCACGGTAGGTAGGCATTCCAAAAAGCCCGGTCGCCCGGGCTTTTCAGTAATGCGGTCCAGTTTCAAGGGGACCTGATCGTTCGGCGCTACTGGCGCGGTACGGATCCATTCAAATTGTTCCTCCGACCGCGGTCCCTGCCCGCCGGATAACTGTTCACGGTGCTTTACGCTGCACACCCGGGTCAGTTGCCAACCCTCTGAACCGTCGAGGCCGGTTCATCGCTGCCTTTGCTTTTGCCACTAAAGAGCGGTGTTGCTCACCGCTGTCGGGCGGCTTGGAACGAATAATATGCATGCATGCATATGCAGTCAATGCACAAATGCATTTATTTATGTATGATAAATGCGCCTGCGCATGAACACCGCATAAATAAAGGCGTGGAGGGTTTTCCACAGGCACAAAAAAGCCCGCTCGATGGCGGGCTTTGGCGTTATGGGCTGCGGTTAACGGGCGTACATGCCCCACCAGAAGACGTGACCGAGGATGACGATCTGCTCTTCCTGCATTTCCTGGAAGCTGTAGTCCTCATCCGGATGTTCGTCGCGGTTGAAGCTACGCAGGCGAATGCCGGAAGGCAGGCGATAGAGCTGCTTCACCCGCAGCTGACCGTTGTGGTTGATGGCATACAGGTCGCCGTCGATGATATCGCCGATACCGCACTTGCCGGCATTGACCCCCACCGTGGCGCCATCGCGCAGCACCGGCAGCATGCTGTTGCCGCGGACCGTCACGCATTTGGCCTGGTCGAACTGCACGCCATTGTGCCGCAGGCTGCGCTTGCCGAAGCGCAGGCTGGAGCGCTCGCTTTCCTCGATGACGAATCTTCCTGATCCCGCAGCCAATTCAACCTCGCGAAGAAAGGGGACCGACACCTCGTCGTCATCGACGGGGGTATCGTCGTCCCACAGACTTATGTCCTTGAGTTCCGAATGCGGATCGGCCGACCGGGCAGAGGCGACAGCCGCGCGCCCGCGCAGTTGATCGGTGCTCACCTGGAAGTATTCGGCGATCCGCGAGATGTGTTTGTCCGAAGGATCGACAATCTTGCCGCTGAGGATCCGCGAAAGGGTGGATTGAGGCACGCCGGTACGCCGATGGAGTTCCGTGGGGGAAATGCCATCGCGATCGAGCAGCTCTCTTAAGACGGTAGAAACGTTGCGCTTTTGCATAATGCGCATATTGCGGGTTATTTTCGCCGACGGCAAATGCTAAAATGCATATTCATGCATAAAACACCCGAAATCCTGCTGGGTTCATCCCTGCGAAGGTCGGACCGCCCATGGTAACCTTGCGCCCATCGCGAAAAAGCCGGGCCCATGCCCTCTGCTTTTGCCCACCCTTTCAACGAATCAACCTGACGACCCGATGAATAAAGCGCTCACCGATCTGTCCTCCCACACGCCGATGATGCAGCAGTACTGGCGCCTCAAGAACCAGCACCCCGATCAGCTGATGTTCTATCGCATGGGCGACTTCTACGAAATCTTCTATGAAGACGCGAAGAAGGCCGCCAAGTTGCTGGACATCACCCTGACCGCGCGCGGGCAGTCGGCTGGCCAGGCGATTCCGATGTGCGGGATTCCTTATCACGCCGCCGAAGGTTACCTGGCCAAGCTGGTGAAGCTCGGCGAGTCGGTGGTGATCTGTGAACAGGTCGGCGACCCGGCCACCAGCAAGGGCCCGGTGGAGCGCCAGGTGGTGCGGATCATCACCCCGGGGACCGTCAGCGACGAGGCCCTGCTCGACGAGCGCCGGGATAACCTGATCGCGGCGGTGCTGGGCGACGAACGTCTGTTCGGCCTTGCGGTGCTGGACATCACCAGCGGCAATTTCACGGTCCTGGAAATCAAGGGCTGGGAAAACCTGCTGGCCGAGCTGGAACGCATCAACCCGGTGGAACTGCTGATCCCGGACGACTGGCCACAAGGCCTGCCGGCGGAAAAACGCCGTGGCGTGCGCCGTCGCGCGCCCTGGGACTTCGAACGCGACTCGGCCCACAAGAGCCTGTGCCAGCAGTTCTCCACCCAGGACCTCAAGGGTTTCGGCTGCGAGAACCTGACCCTGGCCATCGGCGCCGCCGGTTGCCTGCTGAGCTATGCCAAGGAAACCCAGCGCACCGCCCTGCCCCACCTGCGCAGCCTGCGCCACGAGCGCCTGGACGACACCGTGGTGCTCGACGGCGCCAGCCGGCGCAACCTGGAGCTGGACACCAACCTCGCCGGCGGCCGCGACAACACCCTGCAATCGGTGGTCGACCGTTGCCAGACCGCCATGGGCAGCCGCCTGCTGACCCGCTGGCTGAACCGCCCGCTGCGTGACTTGAAGGTCCTGCAGGCGCGGCAGACTTCGATTGGCTGCCTGCTGGACGGTTACCGTTTCGAAAGGCTGCAACCGCAACTCAAGGAAATCGGCGATATCGAGCGGATCCTCGCCCGTATCGGCCTGCGCAACGCCCGCCCCCGCGACCTGGCGCGCCTGCGCGATGCCCTGGCGGCGTTGCCGGAACTGCAAGTGGCGATGACCGAGCTCGAAGCCGAGCACCTGAGCCAACTGTCCGTGACCACCAGCACCTATCCGGAACTGGCCGCGCTGCTGGAGAAAGCCATCATCGACAACCCGCCGGCGGTGATCCGCGATGGCGGCGTGCTGAAGACCGGTTACGACGCCGAGCTGGACGAGCTGCAATCGCTGAGCGAAAACGCCGGCCAGTTCCTCATCGATCTGGAAGCCCGGGAAAAGGCCCGTACCGGCCTGGCCAATCTGAAAGTCGGTTACAACCGGATTCACGGCTACTTCATCGAATTGCCAAGCAAACAGGCGGAACAGGCCCCGGCGGACTACATCCGGCGCCAGACCCTCAAGGGCGCCGAACGCTTCATCACTCCGGAACTCAAGGCCTTCGAGGATAAGGCGCTATCCGCCAAGAGCCGCGCCCTGGCCCGCGAGAAGATGCTCTACGAAGCCTTGCTGGAGACCCTGATCGGTCACCTGCCGCCGCTGCAGGACACCGCGGGGGCACTGGCTGAGCTGGACGTGCTGAGCAACCTGGCCGAGCGAGCGCTGAATCTCGACCTCAATTGCCCGCGCTTCGTCAGCGAGCCGTGCATGCGCATCACCCAGGGTCGCCACCCGGTGGTCGAGCAGGTCTTGACCACGCCGTTCGTGGCCAACGACCTGAGCCTCGACGATCAGACCCGGATGCTGGTAATCACTGGCCCGAACATGGGTGGTAAATCCACTTATATGCGGCAAACCGCGCTGATCGTGCTGCTGGCCCATATCGGCAGCTTCGTGCCGGCAGCCAGCTGCGAGCTGTCTCTGGTGGACCGGATCTTTACCCGGATCGGCTCCAGCGACGACCTGGCCGGCGGTCGCTCCACCTTCATGGTGGAAATGAGCGAAACCGCCAACATCCTGCATAACGCCACCGAACGCAGCCTGGTGCTGATGGACGAAGTGGGTCGCGGCACCAGTACCTTCGATGGTCTGTCCCTGGCCTGGGCTGCGGCAGAACGTCTCGCCCAACTGCGGGCGTACACCCTGTTCGCCACCCACTACTTCGAGCTCACCGTCCTGCCGGAAAACGAATCGCTGGTGGCCAACGTGCATCTCAATGCCACCGAGCACAACGAACGCATCGTGTTCCTGCACCATGTGCTGCCAGGTCCTGCCAGCCAGAGCTATGGCCTGGCCGTGGCCCAGCTGGCGGGGGTTCCGAGCGATGTGATCATCCGCGCCCGCGAGCACCTGAGTCGCCTGGAGACCACCAGCCTGCCCCATGAAGCGCCGTCTCCGGTACCGGGCAAGCCTTCGGTCCCGCAGCAAAGCGACATGTTCGCCAGCCTGCCGCACCCGGTACTCGATGACCTGGCCAAGCTCGATCTGGACGACATGACCCCGCGCAAGGCACTGGAAATGCTCTATACATTGAAGACACGCATCTAACGCTGATGCTTTCAAGCTGTTAGAATCTCGCGCGGTTTGGGATGCTGCGGACTATTAGCCTGGTCCGCAGACTATCGCTCCCGAACCTAGCGACCCCGTCCTGAAGGGGCTCCGCTGCCGCCGCCTGAGGAGAGAATTAGAAATGACCTTCGTCGTCACCGACAACTGCATCAAGTGCAAGTACACCGACTGCGTAGAAGTCTGTCCGGTGGACTGCTTTTACGAAGGCCCGAACTTCCTGGTGATTCACCCGGATGAGTGCATTGATTGCGCGCTGTGCGAGCCTGAATGCCCCGCTGTAGCGATCTTCTCCGAGGACGAAGTTCCAGAAGAGATGCAGGAATTCATTCAGTTGAACGTTGAGCTGGCCGAGATCTGGCCCAACATCACTGAAAAGAAAGATTCCCTGCCCGATGCCGAAGAGTGGGATGGCGTCAAAGGCAAGATCAAAGATCTCGAACGCTGATTACCTCGCGTTCCCCAAAAAGGCCCGTTGCGGGCCTTTTTGCTGTTCCGGATTCACTTTTACGCAGGCAAAAAAAAGGGGCGGTATGACCCGCCCACCTTTTTTCCCTAGTCCCTGTGTTCCTTTTCATCGTCCTGATGAATCGCGTCCTGCGATGTCCTGACCATCATCCTTGATGGCTGTGTCTATCCGTCGACACAGGGCTGATATTAGAGAGTTTCCATGACAGAGCAATGGCACTGACAGGTAGAAAAACGTGTCGAACACCGCTCTAATCATTAAAATAAGTTGTTATTAATCAATAAGATAACTAAAAACCTCAGATCAAACAGACAACTTTCATACCGCATAAAAACCGAACACTTACGAAAGAGTCAGCCTTTACTTACATGCTCGTTCAGCTATTGAACATGCGCCTGCATATTTCATCTGACTCCTAGAAGGTGTAGACAAAATAAACTAAAGTTACCATTTCTTCTGCCTGGACAGCCTCGAAGTCATGCCTAGAATCGGACGCCCGCCCGCGATTACCGCAGAGCAGTACCCAATGCTAGTCAAGCTTGCACAAGCCCATCCCTTCTCCAGCCAAGCTGAATTAGCGGATGCATTCCACGCTGAAACGGGTATCACCGCTCATCCCGACACCTTTGCCAAAGCCTTGAAGCTGGCGGGGATTACACGCATAAAGCCGCGCACCAAGGGCAGCTTTGTGTCATCCGAA
>NZ_OBDX01000046.1:0-29130 GCF_900215185.1 Pseudomonas sp. LAMO17WK12:I10
CACGCGGTCGACGTTCAAGTGATCCGGGGGCCAAACAATAGAAGAACAGGACAATGGCACTCAGAACAAGGCGATCTGTTCATGGTAACACCTGCTCCGAGCGGTTTCGTGGTGATGCCCAGGCGCTGGGTAGTGGAGCGAACTCATGCCTGGAATGAGAGGGCTCGACGACTAATTATGCATCACGACCGGTTGTTCGCTGTGAGTGAGGCGTGGGTGTGGCTGGCCGAAGCGCGCATACTCGCGCGCCGACTCACTACATAATTTTGTCTACACCCTCCTAACCCTTTCAGGAGATTGTCATGCGAACACTCGAGCTGGCGGGCGTGCCCGTCCCGGTGATTGGCCAGGGTACCTGGCGCATGGGCGAGGAGCGCCACCAGCGCAACGCCGAGATTGCCGCGCTGCAGGCCGGTATCGAACGGGGTATGAGCCTGATCGACACCGCCGAGATGTACGCCGAGGGCGGCGCGGAGGAAGTGGTTGGCGCCGCCATCGCCGGCCAGCGCGACCGGGTGTTCCTGGTCAGCAAGGTGTACCCGCACAACGCCAGCCGCAAAGGCATTCCCCAGGCCTGCGAGCGCAGCCTGCGGCGCCTGGGTACCGACTACATCGATCTGTACCTGCTGCACTGGCGTGGGCAGTACCCGCTCGAGGAAACCGTGGAAGCCTTCGAGCGCCTGCGCGAAGACGGCAAGATCGGCCGCTGGGGCGTTTCCAATTTCGACCTCGATGACCTCGAGGAACTGGCGAGCCCGGCCTGCGCCACCAACCAGGTGCTGTACAACATCGAGGAACGCGGCATCGAATTCGACCTGCTGCCCGCCGCGCGACAACAGCGCTTGCCGCTCATGGCTTACTGCCCTATCGCCCAGGCCGGCAAGCTGCTGCGCCACCCCACGCTACAGCAGGTCGCCGACCGCCATGGCGTGACCACCGCCCAGGTCTCGCTGGCCTGGGTCCTGCGCCAGGACGGCGTGATCGCCATTCCCAAGGCGGTACACCCCGAGCATGTCCGGCTGAATGCCGAGGCGGCCGGGTTGCGCTTGCACGACGAAGACCTGGCGGCCATCGACCAGGTCTTCCCCGCGCCACTGCGCAAGCAGCGACTGGCAATGGTCTGAGCCGCTGTCGTGAGGCATGCCCCACTGAAAAAACCTGGCGCCCGTGCCAGGTTTTTTTCGTCGTGTATCAGGCTGGAAGCGGCGAAATACCGCGACTTTAAGGATCGTCCTATCCCGGATTAATGAGGGTTTATTTAGAGTGGGTCAATGAGATTAAAGACCTACCTTCATCAGATCAGTCCCCTATTTTCCAGTCCTGAAGCCGCCAGCAGGTTGCTGCGTCTTTTCGCGCTCATTCTTTTGGTGGGCATCCTCGGCGCCGTCTACAACTTCCTCAATTCCACCCTCAGCAACGACATTTCTCGGCGCCGCGGCTACATGAGCAGCGCCATCGCCGAAGCCCAGACCTTCTTCACCAGCCGCGAGGCCCTGCTGGAAAGCCTCAGCCTGTCCGCGGTGCGCCGATCCAAGCAGATCCAGGGGTATCCGCCTTCCAGCGAAGAACTGCACCTGCAACTGGGCGACATCGATGATCCGTGGAGCATCTGGCTGAGCCAGCGCATGCGCGAATATTTCAAGGCCAAGCAGGTCAACCTGCTCTATGTAAGCCCTGGCCCCGAGGCCCGGGTCATGCGCCTCTACAGCAGCAACCCGACCTCCCCCAACCTGCCCAGGACCATCCTCTCCAAGCTTGAGGTCCTGAACCATGGGGAGCATCCGGACACCAACGAGCTGTGGCTGACCGACCCGTCCACGCAGACTTCGCAGCTGTACATTTTCACCCGGCTCGACGAGCGCACCGATGACTCCGGCTGGCTGGGCCTGGAAATGGATGGGCGGGAAGTGCTCAAGGCCCTCAGCGACCAGAGCGCCGGCGAGTTCATGATGTTCAACTCCGAAGGCGCGCTGCTGTTCACCAACACCCCGGCCGGGCGCCTGGGGCAGGCCCTGCAGCAACTGCAAGGCAGCAACTTCTTCGGTTTTGTCGGCAGTGGCTGGTGGCCCGATCACCTGGTGATCCGCAAGCAACTGATGACCTCCGACTGGCAACTGGTCTACTCCTTCAGCCTGCAGTCCCTGCTGATCGCGCTCTGGCCGCAGCTGGCCGGCGCCCTGGCGTTCTGCCTGTTCAGCATCAGCCTGATCTGCCTGCTGACCCGCCGCATCGAGCACCGCTTCATCACCCCTGCGCTGAGCCGTATCCAGGCGCTGGTCGAGAGCGAGCTGTTCAGCCGCGACGTGATCCAGACCGCGCCCGTGGCCTTGTGCGTGCTGCGGCGCACCGATGGCCAGGTGGTCCTGGAGAACACCCTGGCGCAGCAGTGGCTGGGCGATGGCGTCGAACGGGAAATACTCTGCGCCGGCTGGATCCAGCAAGCCTTCAAGAGCCACGAACCGAATCGCTTCGACTACTTCGAGACCACCGACGGGCGTCATCTTTACCTGAGTTCCGCGCCCACCCGCTACAAGGGCGAGGACGTGTTGTTCTGCGCCTTCAGCGACATCAGCGCGCGCAAGCAGGTGGAAGCCGCGCTGGAAGAAGCGCGGCAGATGGCCGACGCCGCCAACGAAGCCAAGACCCTGTTCCTCGCCACCATGAGCCATGAAATTCGCACCCCGCTCTATGGCGTGCTGGGCACCCTGGAGCTGCTCGCGCGCACTCAACTGGATACCCAGCAGCGCGATTACCTGCGCGCCATCGAGTGTTCTTCCTCGACCCTGTTGCAGTTGATCTGCGATGTGCTGGACGTGTCCAAGATCGAGGCCGGGCAACTGGCCCTGGAGCTCAATGAGTTCTCGCCGCTGGACCTGGTCCACGAGCTGATCCAGGGCTATTCCGCGGCGGCGTCGAACAAGGGCCTGCTGCTCTATTCCTGTGTGGACCCGCAGATCCCCGAGCGACTGATCGGTGACGTCACCCGGATCCGGCAGATCCTCAGCAACCTGCTCAACAACGCGGTGAAGTTCACCGACCTGGGGCGCATCGTGCTGCGGGTCAACCTGCTGAGCCGCGATGGCGAGCGCTCCAGCATCCTGTGGCAGGTCTCCGACACCGGCAAAGGCATTGCCCAGGATCATCAGCCGTTGATCTTCGAACCCTTCTATCAAACCGGCGGCAACGCCAATGTGGTGGCGGGCACCGGCCTGGGCCTGCCTATCTGTCAGCGTCTCACGCAATTGATGAACGGCAGCCTGCGCATGGTCAGCGAACTGGGGCTGGGCAGCAGCTTCTCCCTCACCCTGCCCCTGGAAGCGGCGATCGATGGGCCGGTCACCCTGCCCGCCACGCAGCTGCTGCCGGAAACCATCTATGTGATGTCCAGCGTCCGCGAGCTGGCGGAATCCATCGGCGGCTGGCTGCGCCAATGGGGTGCTCGGGTGCAACTCTGCCATCCCTCGAAGATCGCGCCGACCAGCGATTGCCTGCTGGTCGAAGTTCACCCCGGCGAACTGGAACAACGCCTGCAGCCCGACTGGCCCGGTCCGCTGATCCTCGCCACCGGGACCGGCAATAACGAACCGCAGGTTCGTGCCGGATGCTGGCACGTGAACCTGAACCACCTGCGTTCCATTCATCAGGCGGTCAGCCAGGCCCAGGGACTGTGGGTGGCCAAGGCCGAGAATCACAACGAACACTGGACGTTGAAGCAACTGAACCTGAACGTGCTGGTGGCCGAAGACAACGTCATCAACCAACTGATCCTCAGGGATCAGCTGGAAGAGCTGGGCTGCAGCGTGGAGCTTGCGTCAAACGGCGAGGAAGCCCTGTCGATGTGGGACCCCGAGCGGTTCGATCTGGTCCTCACCGACGTCAACATGCCCATGATGAATGGCTATGAACTGGCCAAGGAGTTGCGACGCCGTGGCTGTACGGTCCCGATCATCGGTGCCACGGCCAACGCGATGCGTGGAGAAGAAGAGCAATGTCTGGCGGCCGGAATGAACCATTGCCTGGTCAAACCTTTTGCATTACGCGCCCTGTTCAATTACCTAGCGCCCTATGAAAGAGCGAAGAATGAAGCCCTGTAGCATATTGATCGTTGAAGACCATCCCTTCCAGCACATGTACCTGCAACATCTGTTCGGTGAGCTGGGCCCCTACTACCTGGAAGGCGCACGGGATGGCGAAGAGGCGCTGGAGCGCTTGAAATGGCGCAAGTTCGACCTGGTGCTCACCGACCTGTTGATGCCGGGAATGGATGGCGTGCAGTTCATCCAGGGACTGGCGGCCCTGCACTCCAAGCCGGCGCTGGCGATCATGAGCTCGGCTTCGCGGCGCATGCTGATGAGCGCCAGCCTGGTTGCCAAGAACCTCGGGGTGAAAGTCATCGGCCTGATCTCCAAACCGGTGAACCTTGCCGCCTTGCAGACCCTGACCACGCAATTGAGCATTTCGCAGCCGAGCTCGCCGCGCCCCTTGCCCGTCTCCATGCTCAGTCGGGACGCGCTGGTCCAGGCCATCGAGCAAGAGCAGTTCGAGGCCTGGTTCCAACCCAAGAAATCACTGTTCAACGGCCGCATCGTCGCCGCCGAAGCCCTGGTCCGCTGGATGCATCCGACACAGGGCATGCTGCTCCCCGACACCTTCCTGCCCGCCCTCAAGTCCTTCGATCTCGAGGAGGACCTGCTGTGGCTGGTCCTGCGCCAGGCGATCCAGGCCCAGGCACGCTGGCGCCAGCAGGACTACGACATTCCGGTATCGATCAATCTGCCGACCCATCTGCTCAACAGCCACGACCTGGCGGACCGCCTGTTCGACTTTGTCATGGAACACCAGGGAGTACCGGGGCAGATCTGTTTCGAACTCATGGAATGTTCGGTGCCCCAGGACATCAGTAACTTCTATGCCGGTGCCTGCCGCTTGCGCATCAAGGGCTTCGGCCTGTCCCAGGACGACTTCGGCAAGGGCTACAGCTCGTACATGAACCTGGTTTCCACCCCGTTCACCGAACTGAAGATCGATCGCGCCCTGGTCCAGGGCTGCCACGCCAGCGAAGAACTGACCAAGGCCCTGACCAGCATCATTGCCCTGGGTCGCCAGCTGGGCCTGACCGTGGTGGCCGAAGGCGTGGAAAGCGCCGAGGAGCTGGCGCTACTGCGCAAGATCGACTGTAGCCAGGTGCAGGGTTTCCTGATCTCTCGCGCAGTCCCCTCCGAGCAGTTTCAACAGTTGCTGGTGAACGACGGTCCAGCCGCCAGTTATTGACCCGAGGATATCCGCCCCTTCAGGATTACATGCCCCACATCACTGACAAGTCGTTGTTTAAAGGTAAAATCCTCAAGGCTTCGACTTTTTCATGCTTTTTTGGATACCAGTGATGAACCACCAGGACACGCTCATCGAGAATCTGAAACGATACTCGACTCGCCTGAACAAGGGATTGTTGATTTTCCTCGGCTTGACCCTGTTGTTGATCGCCATCAGTTACTGGTCGTCGCACAAGCTGCTCGAAGAACAACACGGCAGGTTCAAAGCGCATTTTGCGCGGATGATGGAAGACATCCGCGAACATGAAGACTTCCTCCGGGGCGTGGCCGTACAAAGTAGCAAGATCCCCCTTCACGCCAACGACTCGGTTTCATACCTGAAAAGCGCCTTGCCCGAAGAGGGGCCGCACAACTACCTGGGCCAGGAGTTTGCCTTTTCCACGCCCTTCAGCCTCTCTGTCAATCACCAGAGCGTCGAGCCTGACACCTTGGCCCGGCTGGCCGACCTGGGAGAGCACCTGACCGACTATTACAGCGCCTTCTGGTCCACTTCCCATTACCAGTCACCGCCGTTTTTCCTGTTCGATGCCGAGGGCAACTTCAATATCGGCATTCCGGCCGCCGGGCATTCACGCGACCCGCTCTGGAAAAACGACACCCCCAACAAGACCCTCGTCCTGCAAACGCTCAAGCATCTGCTGGCGAAAGATTCGGCACGGGCCGATGGCGCGGTCGATTGGCAACCCCTCGTCCCCGAGCAGGCCAACGAGGCGCCCGTCCGACTGCTGGCCTATGTCAGCACCCATCTCGGGCCGCAATGGTCACGAGTCCAGGACAGCGGCAAGCAGATCGGCGTCGCGTCGCTGTTCAGCATGGATCTGGTCAATGACATCAAGCGACTCATGCCGTGGTCGACCTATGACCATGTCGCCCTGGTCGCCCCCTCCGGAAAGGTGCTGAGCGGTTCGCTGCAACCGGGCGTCGTGTTGCATGACGGGCTGAACATCACCGGCGACGGCATGGTCTTCAAAGTCTCGAGCCACTCCGCCGAGCCCTGGACCGCCCTCTACACCATCGGTTTCAAGAGCTACTTCAACTACACCCTGTGGCCCTTGCCGGTCTTGCTGGCCCTGCTGATCGGCGGCATTGGCTGTGGCTGGCTGGTCAGTCGCCGGTATCAGTCGCGTATCGTCAAACCGGTCTACGAGGCTTACCAACGCACCGCCGAGAGCGAGGCTTTCAGCCGGGCCGTGATCGATTGCGCGCCCACCGGCCTGTGCGTGGTGCGTCGCTCGGACTTCAAGGTCCTGCTGGAAAACCGCAAAGCCCAGCAATGGCAAGGCAGCACAAAACTGCGGATGGCCCTGGAGAGCCGGCAGGACCTGTGCGTCGCCGGTGAAACCCGGCTGGACATCGACGGTACTCACCTGCAGGTAGGGTTCGTGCCCACCCGCTACCAGGGCGAGGATGCCTTGCTCTGTGCCTTCCACGACGTGACCAGCCACATCGAGGGCGCGGCCATGCTGGAGCAGGCGCGACGCTCCGCCGATGCGGCGAGCGAAGCCAAGACGCTGTTCCTCGCCACCATGAGCCACGAAATACGCACCCCGCTCTACGGCGTGCTGGGCACCCTGGAACTGCTCGGGCTGACGCGCCTGGATGCCCGCCAGCGCGAGCACCTGCAAACCATCCAGCGCTCGTCCAGCACCCTGTTCCAATTGATCAGCGATGTCCTGGACATTTCCAAGATCGAATCCGGGCAGATGGCGATCGAGCCCCAGGCGTTCTGCCCACTGCAGATGATCGAGGACACGCTGCACGCCTACAGCGTCTTCGCCGAAAACAAAGGCCTGCTGCTGTACGCCTGTGTCGATGCGGCGTTACCCGACCAGTTGCTGGGCGACCCGGTACGGATCCGGCAGATCCTCAGCAACCTGCTCAGCAACGCCATCAAGTTCACCGACACCGGGCGCGTGGTATTGCGCGTCAAGCTCCTGCACTGCGTGGATGGCCAGGCCAGCCTGGAGTGGCAGGTCACCGACTCCGGTATCGGCATTTCACCGGCGCAACAGGAACGCCTGTTCGACACCTTCTACCAGGTACGTGACGCCTCCAGCGAGGCCGGAGCCGGACTCGGCCTGGCGATATGCCGCTGCTTGACGGAAATGATGGACGGCCAGATACGCGTGGTCAGCGAACCTGGCCTGGGCAGCAGCTTCTCGCTGCGGCTGGGACTGAAGATCATGCCGGGCGCGCTGGAAGGTTGCGCGGACATCCTGCCGAGCAACCAGGCGGTGTATGTGCGGGCTCCCGCCGTGGAGCTGGCGCAGAGCACCTGTGACTGGCTGAATCGCCTCGGCGTGGTCGCCAAGCCATTGCCAGCCTTTGTCGAAGAGTCGCGCCAGGCCAACCTGCTGGTCGATGTCCTGCCCTCCGACAACCTGCCGGCCTGGGCCGGGCCACGGGTCCTGTGCGTCGCCGGCAGGCACCCGGCACCATCACCGCGAGGTTGCACCGTGGATGCCCATGATGTGCGGGCCATCGCCAGGGCCGTGTCCCTGACCCTGCACGGGAAAACCATCGCGCCCGCCGCTCCCGAATGCGACCTGAGCAGCAGGCTCGGCCTGCATATCCTGGTGGCCGAGGACAACGCGATCAATCAGGCGATCATCAAGGAGCAACTCGAAGCCCTGGGCTGCACGGTGACGGCCGCCTCCAATGGCGAAGAAGCCTTGCAGCTCTGGCAACCGCAGGTGTTCGACCTGGTGCTGACCGATGTGAACATGCCGTTGCTCAACGGCTATGAACTGACCCGCGCCCTGCGTGAGCGTGACCGGGAGACTCCGATCGTCGGGGTCACGGCCAATGCCATGCGCGAAGAAGGCGCCCGCTGCATGGCTGTCGGCATGAATGCCTGGCTGGTCAAACCCTTGAGCCTGCAGACTCTGCACCACTACCTGTCGAATCTCTGCGCGAATGCGCCTGCCCAGGAACCGCAACCGATGATCGATGCAACGCCTTCCCCCGCGACCGGCGACACAATGATCGAGCTGTCCCCGAAAATGCGTGAGCTGTTCATTACCACCATGCGCCAGGATGTCCAGAGCGTGACCGACGCCCTCGACGCCCAGGATGCCAAGCGGCTCGCCGAACGGCTGCACAGCGCCGCCGGGGCGCTGGGTGCCGTGCAGTTGAGCGGGCTGGCGAAAAACTGCGCCGAACTGGAGTCCCGGATACTGCAAAGCGCGATCACCTCTTCCGTGACCCTTGAGGTGAAAAGCCTGATACAAAGCTTGACGGATATTCTTAATGCACTTGAATGAGACGCGACAAGATTTGATGAGCGCAATCCTTTACTCTTTCTCCTTACCAACCGGCGTATTACGAGTGGCTAGTCATGGAAAAATTTAAAGTAGTCATCGCCGACGATCATCCGATTGTTCTGCTCGGCGTTCGCGAGTTGATGGAACGGGAAAGCAACTTTGAAATAGTCGGTGAAGCCATCAGCTCACAGGGCTTGATCGAAATCCTCGAGCAACAACCGGTCGATATCGTCATTACCGATTACAACATGCCCGGGGATTCTCCCTACGGCGACGGACTCAAGCTGGTCGAGTACCTCAAGCGCCACTTCCCGCGCCTGCAGATACTGATCCTGACCATGATCTCCAACCAGTTGATCCTCACGCGTCTGCATGAGCTGGGGGTGGTCGGGGTGATCCAGAAAAGCCAGCTGCACAATGAAATCCAGGTGGCGCTCAAGACCATTGTCGAAAGAGGTTCCTATCAGAGTATCGAACCTGCGCCGAGCTCGGTCATCGAGTCCAATGCAAGCATCGACGACCGGATTTCCATGCTCTCGCCCAAGGAGTTTGAAATCCTGCGGCTGTTCGTTTCCGGCAAGAGCGTCAGTGACATTGCCCGCAGCCAGAACCGCAGTTCGAAGACCATCAGCGCGCAGAAAATCTCCGCCATGCGCAAGCTGGAAGTCGAGAGCGACCAGGACCTGCTGACGTACTGCATCGGGCGCAACATCTTCAACTGACCCCCCTCTTATCCAGCGAAGACAGAAGGCCCGAACGACGATGACCTGCGACGACCAGTTCGACCTGCAACAGCTTCAAGGTGCCTGGGAACAGGTGGAGTACGAGGACAACGGGGTCAGCAACCCGCCTGACGAACATGGCGCCCCAGGAGCTCTTACCCTGATCCAGGGGCAAGGGTTCCGCGTCGTGACGCTCGAAGGCGAGTTGTTGCTCGCGGGCAGTTTCACCCTCGATACCCGGACCACGCCGAAATCCATTACCTGGGTCGACTCCATGGGCGCCGACACCGGCAAGCACTTGCCGGCCAGCTATCGACTGGACGGCGATGACTTCGTCTTCATCGCCGCGGACGAGGGCCGCCCCAGGCCCACCGAGTTCCGCACCGGGCCGGGTGAAACCCTGCGCCGGTTCATCCGCGTCTCACAGGATGGAACAGGCCTCGGCAGCCGCTGAGGTTCGCTCGTTGGCCAGCATGCCGTCAGGCCCTGGCCCGCTGTATTTCCCGCCCCGCCAACTCGCCGATGGCCAGCAACGCTGCGCAATCCGCACCATCCTGGGCCTGTACCGACATGCCTTGAATGATCGCCCCGATATACCGGGCCAGCGCCGCTGCCTGGGTATCGGCGCGCAGTTGCCCGCTGGCGATGCCCTGCTCGATATGTGCTTCAAAGGCCTTGAGGGTGTTGGCCCTCAGGGCACTGACGAATTCCCGCAGCGCATCGTTTTCCACCGCGCAGGTCAGGGTCGCGGTGGAAATCATGCAGCCCCGCGGCCGCCCGGGCAGGCTGTATTCATGGGCCGCCTCGCGCAGCAGACGGAGGAAACCGTCCACCACATCCGCCTCCTCGCGCAGTGCCCGCTCGGCAAAGGCGCCAGTGCTGCGCTGGTAATGCGCCAGCGCCTGCTGGTAAAGCTCGGCCTTGGACCTGAACGCGGCATACAGGCTTTGCACCGTGATGCCCATGGCCGCCGACAACTCCAGCATCGAGGCGCCTTCATAGCCCAGGCGCCAGAACACCTCTGCCGCAAGGCCCAGGACCTGGTCGCGATCAAAGGCAATCGGCCGTCCACGACGGCGCACCACGGCAGCAGGGTTATTTATCATAGTGATCACTATTGAAAGTAGAACAAATGCCGGTTAATCATAACGGACATTGTGATTATAGAGGCTCTCCCCATGGATCGACCCCATAAAGGCCTGCTCGCCCTGGCAGCCACCCTCGGTGCTTCGCTGGCCAGCGCCGCCACGCCGGACGAGGAACTCGGCAGGCGCATGGACACGGCCATCGAACGCGCCATCGGCGAACAGCGGATCGTCGGCACCGTGGTGGTGGTGATGCGCGACGGCCAGGTGGTGTACCAGCGCGCCGCCGGTTTCGCCGATCGGGAGGCGGCCCGGCCCATGACCGGCGACACCATCCTGCGCCTGGCCTCTATCACCAAGCCCATGGTGTCCGTGGTCGCCATGCGCCTGGTGGAACAGGGCACGCTGTCCCTGGACGATACGGTCAGCCAATGGCTGCCGGATTTCCGCCCAAGGCTGGCCGACGGCACCCGCCCGCCAATCACCCTCAAGCAATTGCTGACCCACACCGCCGGCCTGAGCTATGGCTTTCTCGAGGCCGAGCACGGGGCGTATCGCACGGCCGGGGTGTCGGATGGCCTGGCCGAGCCGGGCATGAGCCTGGAAGACAACCTGAAACGCATTGCCAGTGTGCCCTTGAGTTATCCGCCGGGCACGCAGTGGCGCTATTCCATGGCCATCGACGTGCTCGGCGCCGTGCTGGAAAAGGCCAGCGGCAAAAGCCTGCCGACCCTGACCGAGGAACTGGTCACCCAGCCTTTGCACATGAACGACACCGCGTTCTCGGTCAAGGACCCTGCCCGCCTCGGCGCGGTTTACCGCGATGACCGTCCGCGGCCGAGCCGGATGCAGGACGAGGCCGCGATCCGGGTCGGCGAAAGCACCACGCTGTTCTCCCTCAAGCGGATCTTCGACCCGCGCGCTTACCCTTCCGGTGGCGCCGGCATGGCCGGTACCGCCATGGACGTGGCGCGTTTTCTCGACACCTTGCGCCAGGGTGGCGGCCCGCTGCTTTCCGCCCGCAGCGTGCAGGCGATGATGACCGACCAGGTCGGCGCCCAGGCGCAGACCCAGGGGCCGGGCTGGGGCTTCGGCTACGGCTGGGCGGTGCTGGACGATCCGGCCCTGGCCGGCACCCCGCAATCCAAGGGCACCCTGCAATGGGGCGGCGCCTACGGCCACAGCTGGTTTGTCGACCCGCAGGCCAGGCTGACCGTGGTGGCGCTGACCAACACCGCCTTCGAGGGCATGTCGGGGGCCTTTACCCGGGAGATCCGCGACGCCGCCTACCCGGCACCCTGAAGCACCTCGTCGCCCGGGGCGTCGAGCGACCACCAGCCCGGCAGCAATTGCCGGACCCGGGGCTCGGCGAACCGGTCGTCGATCAGCATCACTACGCCGCGGTCCTGCTGGCTGCGAATCACCCGGCCCGCGGCCTGCACCACCTTCTGCAGGCCGGGGTACAGGTAGGTGTAGTCGTAACCGGCGCCGAAAATCGCCGCCATGCGCCGTTTCAGCTGCTCGTTCACCGGGTTCAGCTGGGCCAGGCCGAGGGTGGCGATAAAGGCGCCGATCAGCCGCGAACCCGGCAGGTCGATACCCTCGCCGAACGCCCCACCCAGCACGGCGAAACCCACCCCCTGGCCATCGGCGTCGAAGCGCTCGAGAAACCCCTGGCGTTGCCCTTCATCCATCCCGCGCGACTGTTGCCACAGAGGGATATCCGGGTGCTGTTCGGCCAGCAGGCTGGCCACCTGCTGCAAGTAGTCGAAGCTGCTGAAGAACGCCAGGTAGTTGCCGGGGCGCTGGCGGAACTGGCTGGCGATCAGCTCGACGATGGGTGCCAGCGACGCCTGGCGATGGGCGAAACGGGTGGAGATCCGGCTGACGATGTGCACGTCCAGTTGCGCGGCACTGAACGGCGACTCCACGTCCACCCACACCGTGGTTTCCGGCAGCCCCAGCAGATCGCGGTAGTAATGCCAGGGGTTGAGGGTCGCGGAGAACAGCACCGTACTGCGCGCCGCGCTCAGCCGCGGCGCCAGGAAGCCCGCCGGCACCACGTTGCGTAGGCACAGCTCGGACAGGCTGCGCCGGGCATTGAGTTCGCGCTTGCTGATATCGAACAGGAACTGCTCGTCGAACAGTTCGGCCACCCGGGCGAATTGCAGGGCATCGAAATAGAACCCCTGCAACCGGCTGTCCAGCCCTTGCGGGTGGTCGCCCAGGTAATCGCCGATCGCCGAAATACACAGCGACAGCGCCTTGAGCAACGGGGCCGGCGCCTGGTCGTAGGCCTGGTACGGCCGCAGCTGTTCCTTGTGCAGGGCATTCCATTCCCGGTTGAGCCGTTGCAGCGGCTTCTTCAGCGCCTCCGGCGCCGCCTGGCGCACCGTGTTCAGCTGGTACTGGTCGAGGCTGGCGCTGTACATCGAGCGCCCGCGCTCCACCAGGTTGTGCGCTTCGTCCACCAGCGCGGCGACCTTCCATTGGTTGGCCTGCGCCAGCCCGAACAGCAAGGCGCTGAAATCGAAATAGTAGTTGTAGTCCGCTACCAGCAGATCGCTCCAGCGGGCCATTTCCTGGCTCAGGTAATACGGGCACAGCCCATGCGCCAGGGCGATCTCGCGCAGCGCCTGCTGGTCCAGCAAGAAGCGCTGGCTCGCCGCTTGCCGCGCCGCCGGCAGACGGTCGTAGAAACCCTTGGCCAGCGGGCAGGACTCGCCATGACAGGCCAGCTCCGGGTGCTCGCAGGCCTTGTCCCGCGCCACCAGTTCCAGCACCCGCAACGGCAGCCCGGGGCTGCGCTCGAACAACACCTGGGCGGCATCCAGCGCCAGTTTGCGCCCCGGGGTCTTGGCGGTGAGGAAGAACAGCTTGTCCAGCTGCTGCCCCGGCATGGCCTTGAGCATGGGAAACACCGTGCCCAGGGTCTTGCCGATCCCGGTCGGCGCCTGGGCCATCAGGCAGCGCCCGGTGCTCACCGCCTTGTACACCGACTCGGCCAGGCTGCGCTGCCCCGGACGGAAGTCGGAATGGGGGAAACCCAGCGCCGCCATGGCCTGGTCGCGGGCGTGCCTGTGGGCCAGTTCCTGTTCGGCCCATTGCAGGAACAGGCTGCATTGCTGGTTGAAGAACTGCTCCAGGGCCTGGGCATCGTGCTCTTCCACCAGCGACGTCTCGCGCTCGCTGAGGATGTCGAAATACACCAGCGCCAGACGGATGCTGCTCAACTGCAACTGCTGGCACAGCAGCCAGCCATAGATCTTCGCCTGGGCCCAATGCAGCTGGCGATGGTTGGCCGGCATGCGCTCCAGGTCGCCGCGGTAGGTCTTGACCTCTTCCAGAAGGTTGGCGTCCGGGTCGTAGCCATCCGCCCTGCCCTTGACCGTCAACGCGCCGAAGCTGCCTTCGAGGGGCACCTCGCTCCGATAGTGCGCGCTGCGCCGCGCCGCCACCGTGCGATGGCCCTGGATGCCCTCCAGCGCGGTGGGCGACGGGGTGAAGCGCAGGTCGAGGTCGCCGGCCTTGGCGGTGAATTCGCACAGCGCCCGTACCGCGATGCGGTAGTTCACCCGTCCTGCTCCGCCCATTGCACGTAGCAGACCGCCACCGGCATCTGGTGCTGCCGGCAGAACTCCAGCCAGCGCAACTGGTTGTCCTGCAGGCGGTCGCCAGGGCCCTTGACCTCGATCATCCGGTAGGTTTTCTGCTGCGGCCAGAACTGGATCAGGTCCGGCATGCCGGCGCGGTTGGCCTTGATGTCCTGCAGGAGGCGCTCGAACCAGTGCTTGAGGTGCTCGGCCGGCAGACAGGCCAGCGCCTGCTCCAGCAACTCTTCGTCGAGGGCGCCCCAGAATACGAAAGGCGACTGCACGCCCCACTTGTCGAGGTAGCGCTGGCGGATGGTCTGCGCATAACGCCCGTCATCCAGTTCCGCCAGGCAGGCCTGGAACAGTTCGGCGCGACGGCTGTGGAAGTCCTCGCTCAACAGGTCGGCCGGGCCGCGCTGGAACGGGTGGAAGAACGCCCCGGGCAGCGGCGCGAAGATCGCCGGCCAGCAGAGCAGCCCGAACAGCGAATTGATCAGGCTGTTCTCCACGTAATGCACCGGTGCCTGCTCCTCGTGGAGATGGGCCTGCACATGGAATTCCACCGACAGCGCCGGATCGACCCGCGGCAGGCTGAGGTCCAGGCGCAGCGTCGGCTGGGTGCCGCCACGCGGCGTGGCCGGGCCGCCCAGCTTGCGCCGCAACCTGGGCAGCAGCCGCAGCAGTTGCTGCTGCTCGGCCGCGTTGTGCGGAGCCAGCACCGCCGCCTCGGCCAGGGCCAGCGCCTGCGGGTAATCGCCACTGCGCTCGAAGACGCGGATCAGTCGCGCTCTCGCCCCGGGATCGGCGCAGGCCTGGTAGATGGCGGCGGCCAGCGGCCATTCGGCTAGCCGCTCGCAGTGCTGCCCCAGCAGGAACAGCAGCTTGGCCCGGCGCCGCTGCAACCAGGGAT
The DNA here is from genome assembly GCF_900215185.1 of Pseudomonas sp. LAMO17WK12:I10. Classification (NCBI taxonomy): domain Bacteria; kingdom Pseudomonadati; phylum Pseudomonadota; class Gammaproteobacteria; order Pseudomonadales; family Pseudomonadaceae; genus Pseudomonas; species Pseudomonas sp. LAMO17WK12:I10. The sequence goes on from NZ_OBDX01000046.1 coordinate 14,907, forward strand.
TGTCGCTGGCGAACGCTTGGATGCTCGCCAGCACCTCGTCCAGCGCCGCGCCGTTTTCAAAATGCTGCCGACAGTCCTCCAGGTACAGGAAACCCTCGACGTCGGCGCGGCTGCGCAGCGCCCGGGCGTCGTCGCGAAACTCGACCTTCTCGTAGGTGAAGATGCCCAGGTCGGCCAGCACGAACTCCGACCAGTCCTGATGCAGGTTGCCAAAGAACATCAGGCGCAGGCGGTCGCACAACGTCATGACCGTCAGGCTGCACACCCCGTCTTCCAGATCCGGGCACCACTGGCCCAGGCTCCGCGGCTCGTCGAACAACGGCGCCAAGGCGGCCAGCCAGTCGGACTTGCGGGCCTTCGGCTGCTCGATTTGCGCGCGAAAAACCTGGAGGATTTCCGCCTTCTGCAACAGGTTGAACAGTTCTTCCAGGGTCAGCGGCGCCTGCTCGTCGACCCAGCCCAGGCGCACCAGCGGCGCGACGGCCGCGCGAGTATCGCCGATTTCTTCATAGACCAGCCGGGACGTGCGAAAATGGCAGCCTTTGCGCATGATCATGCGCACCAGCAGGGCCTGGGATGGCTGGGCCAGCGCCGAGAAGTCGTCGATGAAGCTACGCTCTTCGGGTGACAGCACATCGGCGTAGCGCAGCTTGAGCCACGCCAGCACCTGCTGAAAGTTGTGCAGGTAATAAAGAGGGTTTTCCAGAGGGTTGGAAGTCACAGGACAAGCGCGCCGCAAAGAGGTGGATACTGGTTATGCATACAGATAACAGCTGCCGACCTGCCCTGGCAAACACTATTGGATAAGTGGCGTTACAGGTTTTTTTACGGAGCCGCAGAACTTTCTTGCGGTTAATCACACCAAGGGCGGATAGCCATATAGTCGCGAGCCGCCAATCATGGTGGACTCACGGGATTCATGAAGAGAGGTTTGTCTATGAACGTCAAATACCTGGGCCTGCCGTTGGCCGTTGCAGCCTTCCTGGCACTGGGCGGCTGTGCCTCGCCAACCGTGGTGACGCTGCAGAACGGCACGCAATACCTGACCAAGGACATGCCTAACGCCAAGACCGCCGACGGGTTCTACGAATTCGAAGACATCGCCGGCAAGAAAATCCGCATCAAGGCGGCCGATGTCGCCACCGTCCGCCAAGAGGACTGACCGATCGAACCCGGTCGCCCTCAGGGCGACCAGGGTGCCGAATTCTGCCCCGGCACGCTGTTATCGCAGGAAATGTAGTGCTGTTCCCCGCGCTTCTGCAGTTCGCCACGCACCCGCTGACACCGCTCGAACTCCCGGGCCGCCGCATTATCGATGCTGATATTGCCGGTGGTTTCAGGCTTTTTACCCTCCCCCAAGGTCACGCTCGCCCAAGGCCGCTCCGCGTCGATATGAAAGCGGCTGCCCGGTTCGGGCTGCACTGCTTTTTCGGTGGCCTGCGCGGCGGCCGGTAGCTGGTCCGGGGTCACGCCGTAGCGCTTGAGGATCGACTGCTGAGGCAAGTCCTCGGCCATTGCGCTGCCCGCCATCAAGACCAGCGCCAGACCGATGCCATACCTCTGGTTATCACTCACCTTGTGTTTCTCCTGCTGTTCACTGTTGCCATTGAATGAGCCTCGGCAGCGGCTGCCTGCCTTGATAACGCGCAAGCTCCTGCGGACTTTAATGGCCCGGAGCGCGCACGCGGCATCCGCCCGCCTGGCGACAGGCCGATGTTTTATCGAGCGCTGTGTCACAGGGGGCAGGTATTGGAGTCACTTCCAGGCTGGCGGGTCACCCTTTGGGTAAATACCCTTGGTTTTGGCGAAAAAAGTACGGTCGAGGGACACGCAAAGGCAAACCCGTGACCGCGCGAGGCAAAAATCGCCACCCCGCGCGGTCAGGCTTCAGGCGATGGTGATGCTCGCGCCGTTGAGGCTGTCCAGGCTCACACCGACCAGGGTCACCGAGTCGCCGCCGAAGGTCAGCAGGGTATCGTTGCCTACGGTGCTGGCGTGGGCGCGGAAATCGTCGTTGGCGACCACGCCTGCGACGCCGAGGAACACCAGTTTGTCGCTGCCCTGGTAACCCAGCACCCGGTCCTGGCCGAAGTTGCCGCCGAACAGCAAGGTATTGCTACCCCCGCCCGCCTGCAGCAGGTCGTTGCCCGCGCCACCGACCAGCACATCGTTACCCTGGCCGCCGATCAGGTGGTCATCGCCGTCCAGGCCGAACAGCCAGTCGCCGCCGGCGTGGGCGGTCAGGGTATTGGCCGCGGCGTCGCCCTTCACCGAAGCGGCGTACTGGGTCAGGTTGCTCCCCGCCAGCAGGCCCTTATCGGTGACGCTGTGGGTCACATCGTCCTTGAACAAACCCCAGAGGAACCCCGGTTCCTTGCTGGTGATCGCGCCGATATCGCGGGTGATGCTGATGCCGCCATTGGCATCGCGCACATACAGGGTGCCGGCGCCGTCGTTGGCGAAGCTGAAGTTCTTCACCGACTGCTGCAGGTCCAGGGTGTTGTGGCCCTGCCCGCCCAGCAGGATGTTGTGGCCGCCGGCGTCGCGGAAGGTGTCGTTGCCGGCGCGGCCTTCCAGGTAGTCGTTGCCCTGGCCGCCCTGGATCAGGTCGTTGCTGTCGGTGCCGATGATAAAGGTGCTGCCCTTGTGGGTTTCGGCATTGCGGTTGAGGTCCTGGACCCAGGTGGTGGCTCGCGCCGGGTCCGACAGGTTGGCGACGATGATGGTCGAGTCCTTGCTCGTCAGGTCGTAGAACTTCGACTCGAGGATCCGTGTCATGCCGTCGCCGTAGCCGGTGGGCAGGTGCGACAGCCAGGTCGGGACATTCAGGATGGAGAACGGCAGCAGGTTCCAGGCCGCCGAGGCGTAATGGTCGTTGAAACTGACGATGTTGTTGGTCGCCGACTCCTGCGCCGTGTCATGCACGCCGAGGGATGCCAGGTTGAACGAAGAGCCGTCGAGGGCGCGGAACACCGGGTCGTTTTCGTAGCCGATATTCAGCACCTTGTCCCCCGCGCTCTGGGTCGGCGAGGCGTAGGCGACGTAGCTGGCATCCTGGTAGAACCCCGACCAGCGATCGCCGCTCAGGTCCGCCAGGCTGTTGACCGCCAGGCCGCCGAGGCTATGGCCGCTGACCAGGATATCCTTGCCCGTCAGGCCGTTGGCCTGGGCGAAGGCCGCGACATCGGCGAGCAGCTTGCCGAAGGCTTCGCCGGCGTAGTTTTTCGCATAGTCCCTGGGACCGAACGCCGCCAGCAGGTCGTTGATCACATCGCCGATGGAGTCGCCGATCACCGATTCACGGGGCCCGCTGGTGCCGCGAAAGGCAATGCCGATGGAGGTCAGGTGGCCCTGGTCGTCGTACTTGCCGAGGACTTCGGCCTGGGCCGTGGTGTAGCCGGCCTTTTCCCCGTAGTAGGTGCCCCTGAAGTCGGTCTTGCCGTCGTAGCCCAGCTGGGCAGCGCCGATCGGCGTCCAGCCAGCCTTTTGCACCGCCTCCAGCGCGGCTTTCTCCGAGTCGGGGTTCCAGGGCAGCCCGGGAATCACCCCTTGCGAGTCGCTGCTGCCGATCAGCCCCGTGACCAGGGTCGCCGGCAGGCCGAGGCCGAAGCCGTACTGCTGATAGCCGGCGGAAAAACCGTTGTCGAGGTTGTGGTAGGAATACAGCGTGATCGCCAGCGCATCGGAAAACAGCGCCTTTGAGTCTTCTGTGCCGAGGTTTTTGTAGTCATACACACCCATGGTATCGCCTCTCTTTGTTGTTGAACTTTATTCGAGATAGCTCACGCGGACGGGACGCCCTCAACAGACGCCCCGCCCTTAGTGCAATGCCTCCTTGCGTTTTTTATCTAGGCGAAGACGATCCCCCCTGCGGAAAGGCTGTCCGGCGCGACCCCGACCAGCGTGACGGCGTAGTCGCCGACGCTGAGCAAGGTGTCCTGGCCGCTCTGTGACAGGTGCTGCGTGTAGTCATAGCCCTGCCCCGCGCCCGCCACGCCCATGAACACCAGCTTGTCGCTGCCCTGGTAGCCATGGATCGCGTCGAAGCCAAAGGCGCCGCTGAACAGGAAGGTGTTGGCCCCGCCGCCGCTGGAGTACATGACGTCGTTGCCGGCGCCGCCGACAAAGGTCACGTCGCTCTTGTCGCTGCGCAGCACATCGTCGCCGCCGTGACCGAACAGCCAGTCGCCGTCGACGCTGGCCACCAGCGCATTGCCGTAGGCGTCGCCATTGAGCGAGTGGTTGTAATGGGTCAACTGGTTGCCGGCCAGCAGGCCCTGGTCGGTCACGCTGTGGATCACCTCCTTGCTGAACAGGCCCCAGGCAAAACCCGGCTCCTTGCTCACCAGCGCGCCGATATCGCGGGTCATGCTAATGCCGCCGTAGGCATCGCGCACGTACAGGGTGCCGTCACCATCGTTGACCACGCTGAACTTACCCAGCGACTGCTGCAGGTCGAAGACGTTATGCCCCTTGCCGCCCAGCAGGATGTTGTAGCCACCGTCGTCGCGGAAGGTGTCGTTGCCGTCGCGGCCCTCGATGAAGTCGTTGCCGCGCCCGCCCTTGAGCAGGTCGCTGCCGTCGGTGCCGAAGATAAAGGTGCTGCCCTTGTGCGGTTCGGCGTTGCGGTTGAGGTCCTCGACCCAGGTCTTGCCCCGACTGGCCTCGGACAAAGTGGAAACGATCAGGGTCGAGTCCTTGCTCGTCAGGTCGTAGAACGCCGAATCCACCACCCGGTTCAAGCCATCGGCGTAACCCGCGGAACCGTGGGCCTTCCACGACAGTGGGTTGAGGATGCTTTGCGGCAGCAAGTTCTCCAGGGTCGACGCGTAGTGCTCGTTGAAGTTGACGATGTTGTTGGTCGCCGACGCCTGGACCTTGTCATGGCTGCCCAGGGACGAAGCGTTGAAGGTGGTGCCGTCGAGCACCCTGAACACCGGATCGTTTTCGTAGCCGATGTTCAGCACCTTGTCCCCCGGGCCCTGGGTCGGCGAGGCGAACGCCACATAGCGGGCGTCGGCGTAGAAACCGCCCCAGTGCTCGCCGCTCAGCTCGGCCAGGCTGTTGACCCCCAGGCCGCCCAGGCTGTGGCCGCTGACGAGTACATCCTGGCCGCTCAGGCCCTGGGCCTTGGCGAACTCGGCGACACTGGCGAACAGCTTGTCGAAGGCATTTTTGCTGTAGTTCGCCGCGTAACCCACCGGCCCGAGCGCCGCCAGCAGGTTGTTCTTGATGTCGCCCAGGGTATCGCTGAAACCCAGGCCGCCAGTGCCGCGAAAGGCGATGCCGATCGACAGCAGCTTGCCGGCCTCGTCATAACGCCCCAGCACTTCCACTTCGGCGCTGGTGAAGCCTGGCTGCTCGCCGAAGAAGGTGCCCTGGGGCCCGACCTTGCCCTGATACCCCAGCCGCTCGGCACCAATCGCCGTCCAGCCCGACGCCAGCGGCTGTCCGGTGGGCGTGTAGGCGTAGAGCGTCAACGCCAGGGCATCGCTGTACAGCGCCTTGCCCGCCTCGCCCTTGAAACTCCGGTAATCGAATACACCCATGTTGTGTCTCACTCTTATGGTCATTGGCCCGCAGGCCTCAGAACTGCCAGTCCAGGGTCAGGCCGACCCCGTGACTCTTGTCCCGAGAACCCAGCAGGCCGTTGTAGTCCAGATTTACCCGGGTATCGCGCCCCAGCAACAGGCCGGCGCGAGCCCCGACCACAGCGGCGTTACGGTCCAGCGCAACGCTCTGTATGTTGAACGAACCACCATTGGCAAAAGCCAGGTGCTGATCCGAATGGGTGTCGCTCAGGTTGTGCTGCCAGCCTAGGGTGCCGGCCAGTTCCAGCTGCCGGGCATCGGACAGGGCGAAGCGTTTGCTGGCCCGCAGGCCGAGGGTCGAAAGCACTGCGTCGCGGTTGTCATCGCCGCTGCGCAGTGCGGTAGCCCCGCCTTTTTCGCGGAAGCTGTCGTTGCCCACATGCACGTAGGCCAGGTTGACGAAGGGCTCCAGCGCCACACCCGGCAGCGCCACTTGCCACGCCGCTTCGGTGAACAGTTGGGCGGTCTGGGCGTCGCGCTTGACCTTTTGCCGGTCCGAGAACTCGCCGTATTGCAGGTCGCGCTTCACATCGATGCGATGCCAGCTGTAGGAACCGCCGACGCTCAGGCGCACGGCATCCAGCTGATGGCCCAGGTAGGCACCCAGGTGATAGCTGTCCACCTCTGCCTGGGAATGGGTGCCGTCGCCCATGCTCAGGGAACTGTCGCTGTAGCCGGTGAACAGGCCGAGACGGGTGTCTTCGGCGATCAAGCCATCGACCCCGGCGAGCAGGCCGCCGATCGAAGTGGTGTAGTTGGCATGGTCATAACCGCCATCGGCCTTGCCCCAGGCCCCCAGCACCTTGAACCATACGTTGTTGTCGCTGGCCGCGGGCGCCGACGAATCGAGCAGGCCGTCCTGACGCAGACGGTCGCCCACCGCATCGCGCAGCTGGCGGCTGTCGTTGATCAGCAGCGTGCCGATGGCCGGATGGATCTCCCCGGTCAATTGCTGGAAGGCCTGTTGCGCGCCGGCGGCGTTCTCCGACAGCAGCAGGCTTTCATACACCGGATTGCCCGCCCCCAGTCGCTCGGCGGCGGCCGCCACGGAACGCTGGTTCGGGGTCAGGCCAACGTCGCTGAAGGACGTGGCGTTACGCGCGACCTGTAACTGCACGCCGGTGGCCGAGTAATCGAGGCTGCCACCCATGAACAGGTAGTTCGGCGCCACCGAACCGAAACGGCCTTCGATGCCGCCGGCCGCCTGCAGGATGTTGTATTGCCGGCCGAGCAGGCTTTGCGCCTCGCGGGCGCTGAGCAGGGTCGGGCTATTCTCCAGGGCCAGGGTCACATTGGCCCCTTCGACGGTGGCCTTGCCGCCAGCGACTATCTGGTCGCTGCTGGTGGGCGACAGCTCCACCGCGTAGGTCGAGCCCGGTTGCAGGGTCACGTCGCCCGCCACCTGCAAGGTGCCGATCGAGTTGCCCGGCGCCACGGTACCGCCGCGGTTGGCGGTCAGCGCGGCGATGCGCCCGTTGCCGCCGAGGATGCCGCTGTCATTGACCGTCACCGCCGAGGCCAGCGAACCATTGATGGCCAGGCGTCCCTGATTGACCAGGGTCGGGCCGCTGTAGCTGTTGTTGCCGGTGAGTACCAGGGTGCCAATGCCCTGCTTGGTCAGGCCACCGTGTCCGGAAATGTCGTTGCGCCAGACATCCAGCCCACAAGACAGGCCAGTGCACAGGCGCTCGGTGGGTTTGCCGGCATCCACCACGGCGCCGATGCCGGGCAGGTCGACCACGAACTGGCCGGAGCCGTAGGCGCCTTCGACACGGAATTCCTGGGGAATGTCCGCTTCGGTGACGAACATGCCCGGACCGTCGATGCCCTTTTGCAGGTTGATCATGCCCCAGCCGTACAGCGCGTCGATGCCGGGATCGCCCATGTCGGTGGCGGTGGTCCTGAGCACCGTGGCGATCTGCGAAGCGCTCATGTACGGAAAGCGCTCCATCAGCACCGCCGCCGCGCCCGCCACATGGGGCGCGGCCATCGATGTGCCGCTCTTGTTGGCATAGCCGATGGTCATGTCGTCCAGGTTGGTGCCGCCAATCACCGCACTGTAGACCCGTGTACCCGGCGCCGAGACGCAGAAGCTCGCGGTGTAGCCGCAGCGCGAGGAAAAGGTGCTGAGGGTGTAGGGATTGGGGCTGGCGGTGTCCGGGTTCTTCTGCAAGGCCGCCACCGTCATCCAGTTCGGCGCGATTTCCGGCACGAAATAGGCCAGGCCGGCGATGGCGTCCGGGTTGTTCAGGTTGTAGTCGTTACCGGCGGCGAAGATGGTCAGCACACCACCGCGGGCCGCGTCGATCGCCCCGCTGTAGGCGCCACCCTGGCGGGTGCCCAGCAGCGGCTGGATCTGGTCGAACTGCAACTGCGCGTCCTGCACGGTGAAATGCGGAAAGGCCGGGTCGCGACCGCCCTGGTCGAAGCGGTCGGTGATGCCGATGCCCCAGCTGTTGTTGATGATCCGCGCGCCGCTGTTCACCAGGGCATCCCAGCCGGCCCGGTAGACCGCGCCGTCGTTGCCGAGAATGATCCCGTCCTCGGGGCCCGGGTCGCCGTTTTCGGCACTGATGATCTGCGCGTCGAAGGCCACGCCATGCATCGGCCCGCCGTCGCGGCTGCCGGCGGCGATCCCGCCGACGTGGGTGCCGTGGGAGCCGAGCTTGCCGTCGGAGCCCACCGAGGGCGTGCCGTCATAACGGAAGGCATCGCCGGCTTTGACCGGAATGTAGGGGTCGGTGTATTCGCGGATGCCGCTGGTGACCAGGGTGATCACCTTGTTGCTGCCGCTGAATTCCGGGTGCTGGGCATACACCGGCTGGTCGAAGATCCCCAGCTTGACGCCCTTGCCGGTATAGCCGGCGGCATACGCCTGCTCGGCATGGATCGCCCCCAGGCCCCATTCGGCGTTGAACTCGGCACTGCGCCAACTGCCGGGATCGCCCGGCTGGCCGCTTTCCACATAAGGCGCGGCCTGGGCGTTACCCGCCACGGCCAGGCCACAGATCAAAGCGCCGCAGGAGGCGCGCACCAGGCTGTTGGCCGCCGGAGCAGCCCCCGTAAATCTGTATTTCATCGGTACCTTCCTTAGTTGCCTTACTAGAAATAGTTGCCTTGCTAGAAACACCGCGCCAGACCCAGCGCGGCTGGTTTTACCGAACAGCCGGCCCGTCAACGGCGAGCCGTGCTGTGCCGATAGCGGCTGTCGTGCCGACGCGACCTTGCGTCAGCACGGCGGTCTCGGGAGCCGGTCAGAACTGCCAGTTCAGGCTCAGCCCCGCCCCGTGGTTCTTCTCGCGGCTGGCCAGCTGGCCGTTGTAATCCAGGCTCAGGCGCAGGTCGCGGCTCAACGCCAGGCTGGCATGGGCGCCGACCAGCGCGGCATTGCGCGGCAGCGAGGTGCTTTCAACGCTGAACGGCGTGCCGCCGGACGCAAAGGCCAGGTGTTCCTCGGCCCGGGTGGTGCTCAGGTTGTGCTGCCAGCCCAGGGAGCCGGAAAGGTCCAGGCGGGTTTGCCCGGACAGCTCGAGGCTTTTCAGGGCGCGCAGGCCGAGGGTGCTGAGCATGGCTTCGCGACTGTCGCTGCCGCCTTTCAACGCCGCGGCGTCGCCCTTCTCGCTGAAGCTGTCGCGGTGCAGGTGCACGTAGGCCAGGTTGGCGAACGGTTCCAGGGCCAGCGCCGGCAGGTCGAGGCGATAAGCCGCCTCGCCGAAGACCTGGCTGGTGCGGGCATCGACCTTGGCTTTCTGCTTGCCGCTGACTTCGCCGAACTGCAGGTCGCGCTTAACGTCGGCGCGATGCCAGCTGTGCGCCGCGCCCGCGCTCAGGCGCCAGGCGCCCAGCTCGTGGCCGAGGTAGGTGCCCAGGTGATAGCTGTCCACCGAGGCCTTGGAATGGGTACCGCCACCCATGCTCAGGGAGCTGTCGCTGTAGCCGGCGAAGGCGCCCAGGCGCGTGCTGTCGCTGAGCGCGCCATCGGCTCCCAGCAGCAACCCGCCGATGGACGTGTTGTAGGCCTCGGTGTCGTGGCTGCCGTCGTTCTTGCCCCAGGCGCCCAGCACCTTGAGCCAGAGGTTGCCCTCGCTCTGCACCACCGCGCCCGGCACCTGCAGACGCTCGCCGACCGCCTCGCGCAGCTGACGGCTGTCGTTGAGCAGCATCGAGCCCAGCGCCGGGTAGATTTCCCCGGACAGCTGCTGGAACGCCTGTTGCGCCACGCCGGCGCTCGGCGAGCGTAGCAGGCTTTCATACACCGGGTTACCGGCCCCCAGTTGCTCGGCGGCGGCCGCCACCGAGCGCTGGTTCGGGGTCAGGCCGACACTGGCGAACGAGGTGGCGTTACGCCCGATGCTCAGCTGCACGCCACTGGCCGAATAATCGAGGCTGCCGCCGAGGAACAGATAGTTCGGTTCCACCGAGCCGAAGCGCCCGTCGATGCCGTTCGCCGCCTGGAGGATCTGGTACTGGCTGCCGATCAGGCTTTGCGTCTGTTGCAGGCTGAGCAGCTGCGGGCTGTTTTCCAGGGCCAGGGTGACCCCGGCGCCGTTGAGGGTGGCCTTGCCGCCAGCGACGATGCGGTCGCTGCTGGTGGGCGACAGCTCCACCGCATAGGTCGAGCCCGGCTGGAAGGTCACGTCCCCCGCCACCTGCAAGGTGCCGATGGAGTTGCCCGGCGCTACCGTGGCGCCGCTGTTGGCCAGCAGCGCGCCGATGCGTCCGGAGCCGCCGAGGGTGCCGCCGTCATTGACCGTGACACTGGATGCCAGCGTACCGTTGACCCTCAGCAAGCCGCCATTGACCGTGGTCGCCCCGCGATAGCTGTTGTTGCCGCTGAGCACCAGCCAGCCGGCGCCGGACTTGATCAGGCTGCCCTCGTACACCCGCTGCGCGGCGGCCGCGTCGCGGGCCATGCCGACGGCGTAGTCGGTCTTGTCCTGCTGGCTGGCGCCGGCGCCCAGGCCGTTTTCCCAGCCCTTGTCCTTCAGGGTCTGTTGCCAGGCCGCGTGTTCGGCGGCGTCCTCGCCCTGGCGCTGCAACAGCGCCTTGTCCGAGATGTCGTTGCTCCAGACATCGCCCTGCCCGGCACCCAGGTTGGCGTCGAACGATCCCAGCAGCTGCCCGGGGCCGTGCATGGCCCGCTCCAGGTTGGGCACGCCCCAGCCGACCAGGCTGGTGGGCGCCTCGGTGATCGAACCGTCCAGCTGGGTGGCGGTGGTCAGCAGCACCTCCAGGGCCTGCTGGTTATTCAGGTAGGGATAACGCCCCATCACCAGGGCCAGCGCGCCCGTGGCATGGGGCGCGGCCATCGAGGTGCCGGACTTGGTGGCATAACCGCCGCCGGGCACGGTGCTGGAGATCAGCCGCCCGGGCGCCGCCACGCACCAGTACTTGGCGATGCCGCACTGGTTGTAGCGCTGCTGGTTATTGGCATCCAGGCCGGACACCGCCAGCCAGTGGCCTTCCAGCTCCGGCTGGAAGTACGGCAGCGCCGCGCGCACGCTGGCGTTGGCGTAACCGCTGTTGCCGGCGCTGAACACGTTGATCACACCCTGGCGCGAGATATCGGCCGCCGCGTCCAGCCAGGTGCCCTGGCCATAGTGCTGGGCATAGGCGGCGTGCAGGTCGCCCAGGGTCTGGTAGCTGACACCCGGCGGCTGGCTGCCCCAGCTGTTGTTGATGGCGCGCACCCCGGCATCCGCCAGGGCGCCGTACACCGCCTTGAAGTACTGCGGGTCCGGGGTCGGGCCGAACAGGAAGCTGTCGTTCTTGTTGGTGTTGCCCACGTAGACCTGGGCATTGAAGGCCACGCCGTGCATGCCAACGCCGTCGCGGGCCGCGCCCATAGTGCCGGTGACATGGGTGCCATGGCTGTCGTTGTTGCCGTTGAGCACCCCGGAGACGCTGAACGGCGTGCCGTCGACGTAGCTGCCGGTGGCGGTGACCCCGTGGAAGCGCTCCGGCGAGGCTTCGCCATGGCTGGCGTCGAAGCCCGAGTCGAGGGCACCGATCTTCACCCCGCTGCCGGTGATGCCGGCGGCATAGGCGGAACTGGCGCGCATGCGTTCCAGGCCCCAGTCCTGGGTGTATTCGGCCGATTGCCAGCTGGCCGGCACCCCCAACTGGCCGGTTTCCTGGTACTGCGCCTGGACCATGCCGGGCAGTGCCAGCGCCGACAGCGTGGAACAGGCCAGCAACGAGCGGCGACTCAGCGCCTTGAGCTGATAAAAGCGTCTATCCATGTGATGACTTCTCGTTTTTTGTTTTTGTCGAAAATGTCAGGTCGGGCCGCCCGCGGCCGCCTTGTTTGTCAGTTCATGATCCGGGCCTGAAGGCTTCGTCGACCCGGGCCAGGTCGTCTTCACGCAGGGTGCCTGCGTAGTAGTGCAACTTGGTCCAGGCCATCAAATAGTCGTAACGGGCCTGCGCCAGGTCGCGGCGCGTGGTGTACAGCTGCTGTTCGGCGTTCAGCGCGTCAAGGTTGACCCGTTCGCCGCCGAGGATGCTCTGCTTGGTCGAGACCACCAGGGCCTCGGCCGAGGTCAGCGCCTTCTGATAAGCGCGCAGCTTGCTGACCCCGGACAGGCAGGCGCTGAACTGGCGCCGCAGCTCGATCAGGGTGGTGCGGGTCTGCGAATCCAGTTCGTACTCGGCTTGCTCCATGGTGCGGCTGGCCTGGCGGGTGGCCGCCGAGACCCCGCCACCGGCGTACAGCGGCATGCTGATTTCGATGCCGATGGTGTTGGTGTCGTAGCGCTGGTTGTAGGTGTTGCCGCTTTCCGACTCGACCCGGCGCGAGGTGGCATAGGCGCTGAGCCGCGGCAGATGGCCGGCGCGGTTGCGCTCGATCTCGTAACGCGCCACTTCCACGGCCTGGCGCTGGGAGGCCAGGTTCGGGTTGTTGCTGATCGCCAGCTCATGCCAGGCATCGTAGTTGGCGGGCGACAGGGTGAAAGACTCGAAACGTTCGCGCAGCGGGTCGAGTTCGCGGATGTCCACGGTCGGCACGCCGATCAACGCGCCCAGTTCGCGCAGCGCCGCGTCCTGCTCGTCGCGGGCCTCGATCTCCTCGGCGGTGGCCAGCTCGTAGCGCGACTCCGCTTCGAGGATGTCGGTGCGGGTGCCCTCGCCCTGGCGAAACATGTGCTCGTTCTGCTGGAACTGCTGCTCGAAGGCCTTCTTCTTGGCCTGGGCGATCTCGATCTGATCCTGGGCGAACAGCGCCTGGGTGTAGTAGGTCAGCACCCGCACTAGCAGTTCCTGGCTCTTGCCGCGAAAGTTCTCGTCGGCGAACAGCGCCTGGGCCACGCCCTTGCGGTAGGAGGCATAGGCCTCGTAGTCGATCAGCGGCTGTTGCAGGGTGAAGGTAGAGCCGTAGCTGTCGTAGTTGCGGTCATCGTGGCTGGTGCCGCCGCGACCGTCGGGCACGGTGGCCTGGGAGTTATTGCGGCCCTTGTTGTAGCTGTAGTTGAGTTTCGGCAACAGCCCGGCGCGGCCGATGATGCGGTTCTCCAGGCCGGCATCGCGCTCCTTGATCGCGCCGAGGAACACCGGGTCGTTGCGCAAGGCCTGTTCGTAGACCTGGAACGGCCCCATGGCCTGGGCGTGGGTGCATACCAGTAAAGCGACTGTGGCTCCGAAGATGGAAAGCTGACTCATGCGACGGAACATCCTTATTCCTCGGTCAATGCGGAACCCGCCCGGTCGAGCAGGGGTTTGAACAGGTAGTTGAGCAGCGAGCGCTCGCCGGTACGGACGAACATCTCCGCCGGCATGCCCGGCTTGATCACCAGGCCATTGAGTTTTTCCATGGCCTGGTCGCTGACGCTGCTGCGCAGCACGTAGTACGGCACACCGGTCTTTTCATCGACCATCTGGTCGGCGGAGATCAGGCTGACCTCGCCGGACACCCGCGGCGTGCGGCTCTGATTAAAGGCGGTGAAGAGGATGTCCACCGGCAGGTGGCTGCCGACCTTGTCGATCAGGTTCACCGGCAGGTGCCCTTCCACTTCCAGGCGGGTGCCCTGGGGCACGATCTCCAGCAGGTTTTCCCCGGGGCGGACCACGGCGCCTTCGGTGTGCACCCCGAGGTTGACCGCGATGCCGTCGGCGGGCGCGAGGATTTCGCTGTGCTGCAGGTCGAAACCGGCCGAGGTCAGTTGCTGTTCCAGGGTCAGGCTTTTCAGCTGGGCTTCGGCCAACTGGCTGCGCACTTCCTTCTGGTACTCCTCGTTGTGCTGCTGCAACTTGAGCCGCGACTCGAGAATGCCCTGCTCCACCCGCCCGCTTTCGCCGGTGTTCTGCGCCAGTTCCTGCTGCACCTGGGACAGCTGGCGCTGGTACTCCATCAGGCGGTTGCGCGGAATGTAGCCGTTGTCCGCCAGGGGCTGCAGGTTGGCCAGTTGCTGGCGCAGGGACTCGGCCTGGTTGTTGAGGTCGGTACGCGCGCGGCGCATCCCGGCCAGTTGCGCGGTGGCGCCTTCGATATTGGCGCGGATCCCGGCCTGCTCGCGGGCGAAGGCTTCGCGCCGGCTGCTGAACAGTTGCCGCTGGCCCTCCAGCACCAGGGCCAGGCGTGGGTCGGGGTCGGCACTCAGGGCCTCGGGGAAATTCACCTGCTTGAGGTTGTCGCG